>NZ_JBEZCZ010000035.1:0-83525 GCF_040647875.1 Micromonospora sp. NPDC049230 | reverse complement strand
TCGTGGTCGTTGGCGTCGCCGAGGTGGCCGAGGTTCTCCAGCTTCGACTCCTGCAGGCTCGTCGCGATCGAGATCACCGCGGCCCGCTCGGGCAGACCGGCCTTCTTCGTCGCGGCGATGATCGCCTTGGCGTTCGCGGTCTGCTCGTCGTTGAGGGTGATGCGGGACTGGTCGCCCTGCGGCTTCGGCGCGGCGCTCTGCACGGCGGCGGCGGCGGCGGGCTTGGCGTCGACGGGGTTGGCGTGCGCGGCGATCGGACCGGCGAACACACCACCGGCGAACGCGAGACCGGCAACGGACAGCACACTCTTACGCATGATCGTGTTCATGGGGGTAGCTCCTTCGGGGGTAGAACACCCGGGGCGCACCGATCGGGGCAACGGCGACCGCGGGTGTGAGCACCTCGTCCGGCGCTGCACAGACACAAGGGGGAAGGCCTTCAGAGTCGGCGGCCTGCGAGCGGGGGGCTCGCGGCGCCGGGATCCGGGTGTAACGGCCCGGGGGGCCGGGGTCATTCCGGGGGGTGGCCCGCCTGCCGGCACCTGCGTGGAGGCGGTCGGGCGGTCGTTCGTGGGGACTGCAACGACCGGGCCCGGGTCGGCATTCCAACCTGCCGGGCCTGCATCCCACACCCCTGCGGGTCGGGCGTCGGGCCGGTGGTGCTGCGATCGTCAGGGTGTGTAACGACCCCGACCCGGCCACGATTCCGGCCCACGGGTGCGACCGGTCACACGCCAAACACCCCAGAGCGGACAAGCGCGCCCAGCGGCCCCGCCCGTCCCGTCGATCATGACGCTGGCGGGTCCGACAGAGATCAAATCGCCCGTCAACCTCATGATCGACGAGGGTGCCGGGATGATCGACTCGGCTTTCTGAAAACCGGGGTGTCACACCGAGTTGGAGACCGCAACTTCCTGAAAGTCGAGTGGATCAACCACGTCGTCGCGCGGGCGCGCGGACACGACGGGCGCGCGGACGGGCGTCTCGACCCGCTTCGAGCGGCGGGCGCATGGGCGCGGAGCACGCCAGGCCTCGGGGCGCACCGGCACGTTCGCCGGAAGGACCGGAACGTTTTCAGCCGGTGAGGCGGGAGCGCACCTTGGCGGCGCAGGCGTCCAGGACGGTCCGGGCGTCCAGTCCCAGGCTCTCGATGGCCACCAACGCCGTGAACGCCACGTCGGCCAACTCCGCCGCGACGTCCTCGCGGGTGTGCGTGACGCCTTTGCGAGGATTCTGCCCGAGCACACCGACCCAGGCGGCCGACGCCTCCCCCGCCTCCTCGGTCAGTTTGAGGATGCGGCAGGTCAGTTCGGTCTGCCCGGTGCCGTTCGCCGCGTCCAACCAGTTGCGCGACGCCCGGGCCGCCTCCCAGATCAACTCGTCCACGCCGACCAGTCAACCCGACCGGCCCACCGGCTGGGACAACCGGGTACGCCCGCCGGGCAGCGAGGTACGCGAAGGCCGTCACCGGGGGTGGTGGGCGAGACACCGCAGCACGGACAGGGGACGGGCGGGACGTCCGGCAGGGCCTGACCGACCGGACAGGCACGCTTGACCAGCCGGTCAGCATCGCCATTGACACCTGTCGACGGCCGTCCTAGGTTCAGGACGCTACCGGCCGGTAGGCAACCGTCCCGCCTGGTCGCCCCGGGGCGACGTCCGTGATGGGGAGCATCGATGCTGTCCGCACCCGTTCGTACCCTCCGCCGCCTGCTCGCCGCCACCGTGCCGCTGACCCTGGCCGTCGGGTTGGCCGGTGCCGCCCCGGCAGGCGCCACCGATCGGGACCCGGGCGGCGGCCAGCCACTGCCCGGGTACACCATCGAGATCCCGTCGTTGGCCCCGCTGGTCCTGGGCGGCAAACCGACGACGGTACGCCAGGGCGTGCACCGCCACGCCGGCTACCTGATCGAGGTCCCCGCCCGGTGGAACGGCAACCTGGTGCTGTGGGCGCACGGCTACCGCGGTCAGGGCACTGTGCTCTCGCCGGAGTCGCCGGCCTTCGGGTTGCGCGAGCGTCTCCTGGAGCAGGGGTACGCCTGGGCGTCGTCCTCGTACGACCGCAACGGCTTCGACATCCGCTCCGGGGTGCTGGGCACCAGGGATCTCGCCGACCACTTCGGCCGGACGGTGCGCCGGCCACAGCACACCTACCTGGCGGGGGTGTCGATGGGCGGGTACGTCATCGGGCGCTCGCTGGAGCAGTACCCCGGCTACTACGACGGTGCGCTGCCGATGTGCGGGGTGCTCGGTGACCAGACGCTGCTGGACTTCTACCTGGACTACAACCTGGTCGCGCAGGCGCTCGCCGAGGTGCCGGCCCATCCCACTCCGGCCGACTACCTGACCAACGCGGTGCCCCGCATCCAGGTGGCGCTGGGTCTGGCGGGGCTGACTCCCACCGGGCCGGACACCACCACCGAGCGGGGCAGGCAACTGCGGGCGATCACGGTGAACCGTTCGGGCGGCCCTCGTCCCGGTGCGGACGCCGCGTTCGCGGTGTGGAAGGACTTCCTCTTCTCGATCATTGTGCCCACCGGGAGCGGCAACTCCCCCGCCCAGCGGCCCGGTCAGCTCTCCACCAACCTGCTCACCCGCTACACCCCGAACAGCCCGGTCAACGTCAACGCCACAGTGCGGCGGGTCGCCCCGGAGAACGTCGTGCAGCGGCTCCTGCCGACGCTGACCGAGGTGCCGCGGATCGCCGGTCGGCCCAGCGCGCCGGTGCTCAGCCTGCACGGCCTCGGTGACCTGTTCGTGCCGTTCAGCATGGAGCAGGCGTACGCCGCCGACGTGGCACGGCACGGTCGCGGCGGGCTCGTGGTCCAGCGGGCGATCCGGGCCACGCAGCACTGCGAGTTCACCCCGGCCGAGGCCGGCGCCGCCTGGGACGACCTGGTGTCCTGGGTCCGCACCGGCAAGCGCCCGGCCGGTGACACAGTGACGGATCCGGCGGTGGTGGCCCGCCCCGACTACGGCTGCCGGTTCAGTGACCGGGACGCGTACGCCGCCGGGGTCGGCACCCGCCGCCTCTACCCGGCCTGCTGAGCGACGACGACAACGGCCGGCCCCCTGATCGGGAGCCGGCCGGCGGTCGCATCGGGTGTCACCACATCTGCTGGACGATGTCCGCCGCCTGCTCCTCCCACTGCGCGTACGCGTAGGGGAAGGCGGAGACCTGGACGGTCTGCGCGGCGGCGGTCAGCGGCAGGTCCTGCCAGCCGCCGACGTTCTTGAGGGCGGTGAAGAACGCCGTGGCGGCGTACTCCGGGTCGGTGATCTGGTCGGGCGTGCCCCAGCCGGACGACGGACGCTGCTGGAACAGCCCCTGTGAGTCGTGGTCGTTGTACGCGCCGAGGTGGCCGAGGTTGTACAGCTTCGACTCCTGGAGCGAGGTGGCGACGCCGATCACCGCACCCCTGTCGCCGACACCTGTCTTCTTGGCGGTGTCGACGATCGCCCGCGCGTTGGCGAGCTGCGCGTCGTCGAGCGGGATGCGCGACTGTGCGCCTTCGATGCCGTGTGGGATCAGCTGGTCGCGGCTGGGCTTACCGGCCGGCGGCTTGCCGGTGGCGGAGCCGGTGGTCAGCCCCGACTCGACGGGCTGGTCCTCCTGCCGCGCCGGGGTGGCGGCCTTGGCGGTGGCCTTGCCGGTGGCCAGGTCGATGGCGGCCACGGCGCCCTGGTGCGGTCCGGTGGTGACCGGGGCGGCGGCCACGGTCGGTGCGAGCGCCAGACCGCCGAGGGCGGCCACACCCACCGCGCTGAGCGCGGTCTTGCGGTACGAGTCCTTGGCGATGGCGGGGAGCCATCGGGTGTCCTTGGCGATGGCGGGGAGCCATCGGGTGTCCTTGGCGATGGCGGGAAGCCATCGAGTGAAGTCGACCTTCACGATGGTTGCCCTCTCGATCGGGCGGAGCGTTCCGGGGTGAACGCTCCTCGGGAGATGACCGCGGAAGAGGGTTTGGGCTCCGACGGTACGGGGGACACAACCGGGTTCACGTGTCGGGCATTCCGGAAATGCCAGGCGGTCAGCCCGCTGCGGTGCCGGTCACGGGCGCGGAATCGGACATCGCGGGCTCTGCCCCGCATCGGGCAAGGCGGCCGTGACAGAGGGTGTTTTCGGAATCCGGAGGCAATACCTGACAGTCAGCCTTTGCTCTGCTTACCTATACGCACCGGCTACATCCCGTGACGATGCGAGAAGGCTCCGCAGCGGGCACAATGCGCCCATGCGCAGGTCGCGGGGCATGGTGCGTATAGGTAGGCAGAGCAAAGGGGCCAGGTGAGGGTGCGGGGAGGCAGGCGGTTGGCGGCTTGCCGCTACCGTCAGTGAGCCTCTCGGCCTCCGCACCCTGGGTAGTCGCCGTGCGGCTCCCGTGCCGGACGAGAACGCGACGGTGCCCAGCGCCCGTGGGCCGAGGTGGCTGTCACCGAGCCAGAAGGCCGGCCAGGGCCGCTGTCTGCGCCGGGGCGAGAGTGGCGGCCCGGAAGCTGGCCGACTCAGTTGTCGCCGTCACGTCCGGGCTCCGCGTCCCGCGTCCCGACCCCCTGGTCCGGCCTGACGAGTTCCTGGAACACGGTGATGTGCAGGCCGGCGGGGGCGTCGAGGCGGGAGTTGAGTGACTGCCACGGCGTACGCGTCGGCGGCGCGACCTCGCTCGCCCCGGCGGCCACCAGTCGGGTGGTCGTCGCCGCCGTGTCGTCCACCTCGAAGGCCACCCGGATGCGCGGCGCGACCTGCCGACCCACCTCGACCTCGTCGATCAGGCGTTTCTGGGCGGGGTTGGCGATCTCCAGGGTGGCGCGGCCGGCGTCCAGGATCACCACCCGGGCATCCCCCTCGCCGCTGAACGCCGCCTCCTCCGGCAGGCCCAGCGCGTCCCGGAAGAACGCGACGGCGGCCTCGTGGTCGGCGGCCTCCACCACGAGACGCAGCTGACGGACCACGGGCCCGGACGAGTCGGCGGGCACGGACGAGTCGGCGGCCATGAGCGGGATCCTAGCGCCGTGGCGGGGCTAGGTTGGGACAGTCCAGGAGGGAGGGAGGGAGCGAGGATGATGGAGAGCGATGACGCGTACCTGTTGCACCCGGTCGGGCGGGTCGCCTCGTCGTTGACCGATGCGGCGAGCGCCCCACGGCAGGGCGACGAGGGGGCGCCGTCGGCGTGGCTGGTCTTCGACCCGCAGGTCGAGCAGGCCCTGCGTGACCTGCGGGTCGGCGCGGAGGTGCTGGTGTTGACCTGGCTGGACCGGGCCCGCCGCGACGTGCTGGCGGTGCACCCCCGGGGAGACGAGAGCCGGCCGGAGACCGGGGTGTTCAGCACCCGCTCCCCGCACCGGCCCAACCCGATCGGCCTGCACCGGGTGCGGGTGCTCGCAGTGGATGGGCTGCGCGGCGAGGTGGCCGACCTGGAGGCACTCGACGGCACCCCGGTTCTGGACGTCAAACCGGTGCTGGGCGTGACCGACGAGCGCTGAGTTCGTCGACCACGCCCCAACACCTCGGAACGCCAACCCGACCCGGGTGGCCGCAGGAGTCAGTGGCCGCGGGCCAGCCACTCCTGTAGGTGTGGCGCCTCCGCGCCGATCGTCGTGTCGTCACCGTGGCCGGTGTGCACGACCGTCTCCGCCGGCAGCGTGAGCAGGCGGGTGCGGATCGAGGCGACGATGGTGTCGAAGTCGCTGTACGAGCGGCCGGTCGCACCCGGACCACCCGCGAAGAGCGTATCGCCGGTGAACACCACACCGAGGTCCGGGGCGTGGAAGCTGCACGCGCCGGGGCTGTGCCCGGGGGTGTGCAGGACCCGCAGCGCGGTGCCGGCCACCTCGATGATCTGCCCGTCGTGCAGCTCGCCGTGCGGCGGCAGGTGCGGGTGGACCAGGTCCCAGAGGACCCGGTCGGCGGCGTGCAGCAGCACCGGCGCGCCGGTGGCCTCGGCCAGCTCGGGCGCCACCCGGACGTGGTCGTCGTGGGCGTGGGTGGCCAGGATCGCCCGGACCCGCCGGTCACCCACCAGGGCGAGGATCGCGGCCACGTCGTGCGGGGCGTCCAGGATGACGCACTCGCTGTCGTCACCGATCACCCACACGTTGTTGTCCACGTCGAACGTCTGCCCGTCCAGGGAGAACGTGCCGGCGGTGACCGCGCGGTCGACCCGGGCCGTCATCAGAACACCACCACCGAGCGGAGCACGTCGCCGTGGTGCATCCTGTCGAACGCGGTCTCGACCTGGTCGAGCGTGATCTCCTCGGTGACGAACGCGTCCAGGTCGAGTCGGCCCTGTAGGTACAGCTCGGTGAGCATCGGGAAGTCCCGGCTGGGCAGGCAGTCGCCGTACCAGCTGGACTTGAGGGCACCGCCGCGCCCGAAGACGTCCAGCAGCGGCAGCTCCACCCGCATCTGCGGGGTCGGTACGCCGACCAGCACCACCGTGCCGGCCAGGTCCCGGGCGTAGAACGCCTGCTTCCAGGTCTCCGGTCGACCCACCGCGTCGATCACCACGTCGGCGCCGAAGCCGCCGGTGGCGGCCCGGATCGCCTCGACCGGGTCGGTATCGGAGGCGTTGACGGTGTGCGTGGCCCCGAACTTCCGGGCCCAGTCGAGTTTGCGGCTGTCGGTGTCCACCGCGACGATCGTCGTCGCGCCGGCCAGGGCCGCACCGGCGACCGCCGCGTCTCCGACGCCGCCGCAGCCGATCACCGCTACCGAGTCGCCGCGGGTGACGTTGCCGGTGTTCATCGCGGCGCCCAGCCCGGCCATCACCCCGCAGCCGAGCAGACCCACGGCGGCCGGGCGGGCGGCCGGGTCCACCTTCGTGCACTGCCCGGCGTGCACCAGGGTCTTCTCGGCGAACGCGCCGATGCCCAGCGCCGGGGCCAGCTCGGTGCCGTCGGTCAGGGTCATCCGCTGCTTCGCGTTGTGGGTGTTGAAGCAGTACCAGGGGCGACCCCGGCGGCAGGCGCGGCAGACCCCACAGACCGCACGCCAGTTGAGCACCACGAAGTCGCCCGGAGCGACGTCGGTGACGCCCTCGCCCACCTGCTCGACGATGCCCGCCGCCTCGTGGCCGAGCAGGAACGGGTAGTCGTCGTTGATGCCACCCTCGCGGTAGTGCAGGTCGGTGTGGCAGACCCCGCAGGACTGGATCCGGACGATCGCCTCCCCGGGGCCGGGATCGGGCACCACGATGGTGGTGACCTCGACCGGCGCGCCCTTGCTGCGGGAGATGACTCCCCGGACTTCCTGGCTCACTTCGCCTCCTCCTGCTGGTGGTGTGTCGGCAGGGCCGGACGCCGGTGGGCGGGTGTGCCACGGGCTCGGCGTCGGGCCCCGGGGCGAACCTACCGCGACCACCACGGCCAGCCCAGCCGGCCGGGTTATCGCGGGCGCTGCGGGGTACGCGGGCCGCACTCGACAACGGCCAACGGGAGTAGCCATGAAACTCGCGCACCTGCCGCTACGGCTCAGCATCGGCGCGTACTTTCTCAACTCGGGTCTGGGCAAGCGCAACCTGGAGGGTGCCGCCGCGGAGGGCATGCACGGGATGGCGGTCGCCGCCATGCCGCAACTGCGCCAGCTGGACCCACCGCGCTTCGCGAAGCTGCTGTCGTACTCGGAGATCGCGCTCGGGGCCGCGCTGCTCGCGCCGGTCGTCCCGACCCCGCTCGTCGGGTTGGGCCTGACCGCGTTCGGCGCGGGTCTGGTGCAGCTGTACCTGAAGACGCCGGGCATGCGGGAGCCGGGCAGCATCCGCCCCACCCAGCAGGGCGCCGGGCTCGCCAAGGACGTCTGGTTGGTCGGCGCCGGGCTGACCCTGGTGTTGGAGGGGCTGACCCACGGCCGTCGACGCCGGTGAGCCCAGCCTGAGGAGCGGCGGTGACCCACTCTCGTTCGGTGCGGCCGTTCTACCGGCCGATGCGGCCACGTCGCCGGGACGAACGGCACCGCTCGGCCACCCCGTTGGAACTCTTCTTCGACCTCTGTTTCGTGGTGGCGGTGGCGCAGGCGGCCAGCAGCCTGCACCACGACGTCGTCGAGGGTCACCTCCGGCACGCCGCGACCAGCTACGCCATGGTGTTCTTCGCGATCTGGTGGTCGTGGGTGAACTTCACCTGGTTCGCCTCGGCGTACGACACCGACGACGACCTCTACCGGATCACCACGCTGGTGCAGATCTCCGGAGCGTTGATCCTGGCGGCCGGGGTGCCGCGCGCCTTCGCCGACGGCGACTTCGCCGTCATCACCTACGGCTACGTGGTGATGCGGCTGGCCGCCGTCGTGAACTGGACCCGAGCCGCCGCCGGTGACCCCCGGCACCGCACGACGGCACGCCGCTACGGGATCGGCGTGACGGTGGTGCAGCTCGGCTGGCTGCTGCGGCTGGTGCTGCCCGTCGAGTGGAGCGTCGCGACGTTCGTGCTGCTGGTGCTGGCCGACCTGCTGGTGCCGGCGGTGGCCGAACGCCCCGGCATGACGCCCTGGCATCCCGAGCACATCGCCGAGCGGTACGGCCTGTTCACCCTGATCGTGCTCGGTGAGGCGGTCCTGGCCATCTCGATCGCGATCCAGACCGGGCTCGACGCCGGGGAGCACGGCCTCTGGTCGCTCGCGGCGGCTGGCGCGGTCATCGTGTTCGCGCTGTGGTGGCTCTACTTCGACCGGCCGAGCGAGGCGCCCGACCGGCTGCCGTACTCCCTGATCTGGGGTTACGGGCACTATCTGGTCTTCGCCGCGATCGCCGCGATCGGCGCCGGCCTGGGGGTGTCGGTGGACGTCGAGCGGCACCTCGCACACGTCTCCGGGCGCACCGCCGGGTACGCGGTGGCGATCCCGATCGCCGTCTTCCTGCTCACGGTCTGGGTGCTCCAGGTACGTCGCCAGCAGCACGGCCTGGTGTTTGTCGCCTTTCCCGTCGTCGCGCTGCTGGCGCTGTTCGCGCCGCTCGGCCCGGCCCCGGTGCACGTGCTCGCGGCGCTGCTTGTCGCCCTCGTGACGCTCACCGCGCTGAGACGCCGCCGCGACGTCGGGCCGAGCGCGGCGGTGGCCGGGGTCAACCCGACCTGACTCGCCGTGGCGGCCATCCGGCAACCGGCATCGGGCGCGGCAACCGGGCACGGCGGCCGGAGAGTAGGCAGAATCGTGGCATGCCTCGCCGCCGATGGTTGCTGGCCGATCAGCTCGGGCCGCACTTCCTCGACGACCCCGACCAACCGGTGCTCCTGGTGGAGGTCCGGGAACTGTTCCGGCACCGGCCGACGCACCGGCAGAAGGCGCACCTGATCCTGTCCGCGCTGCGCCACCGCGCCGCCGAGCTGGGTGACCGGGCGCTGCTGCTGCGCACCGACACGTTCCGCGAGGCGCTGGCCCAGGTCGGTGACCCGCTGGAGGTGTGCCATCCGCACTCCCGGGCGGCGCTGCGCTTCGCCCGGTCGGTGCCGGGGCTGACAGTGCTGCCACCCCGCGGCTTCATCACCAGCCAGGCCGACTTCGCCGGCTGGGCGGACCGCCCGCGACGCGGCCCGCTGCGGATGACCGACTTCTATCGGCACGCCCGCCGCCGCCACGAGGTGCTGACCGCCGCGACAGGGCCGGGACGCCGGACCCGGGCCGAGACCCGCTCCGGGCCGGTGGCACCACCCCCGCCCCCACCGATCGTCGAAGACGACATCGACGCCCAGGTCCGCCGCGACCTGGACCGGTGGGCCGCCGACGGGGTGCGGTTCGTCGGCCGGGACGGCCCCCGCCGCTACCCGGCCACCCACGACGAGGCGCAGGCCCGGCTCACCCATTTCCTGACCCACCGCCTGCCCGGGTACGGCCGCTACGCCGACGTGATGAGCGTCGACGATCCGGGGCTCGCGCACTCGATGCTGTCGTCCTCGTTCAACCTTGGGCTGCTGCACCCGGAGCCGGCGGTGCGCGCCGCGGAGCAGGCGTGGCGGGCCGGCACGGCCCCGCGTACGGCGGTGGAGCCGTTCATCCGGGGGCTGCTCGGCTGGCGGGAGTTCCTCTGGCAGCTCTACTGGTACTTCGAGCCGCGCTACCGGGGGGCGAACTGGCTGGCCGCGACCGAGCCGATGCCGCAGTGGTTCGCCGAGTTGGACGCCGACGCGGTGGAGGCCCACTGCCTGGCCGACGTCCTCGCGGCGGTCCGGGACACCGCGTGGACGCACCAGACGCCCCGACTGCTGGTGTTGGCGAACTACGCGCTGCAACGCGGCTGGCGTCCCACCGAGGTGGCGGACTGGTTCCAGCGCTGCTTCGTCGACGGCACCCCCTGGGTGATGAACGCGACGGTGATCGGCATGAGCCAGTACGCCGACCTGGCCCGGGTGGACACCCGCCCGTACGCGGTGGACGGCACCGACATCGACGAGATCAGCGACTACTGCACCGGCTGCCGTTACACGCCGGAGCGAGCGCTCGGCGACCTGGCCTGCCCGTACACCGGGGGGTTCGAGAGTTTCCTGCACCGCAACCGGGCCCGGTTGATGACCGATGCGCGGCTCGCCGCCGAGTTGGACCGCCGCGACGGGCCGGAGCACCGCGAGGCGGTGCTGGCCCAGGAGGAGAAGCGGGGCAGCACACCACCGTGACCGCGCCGCCGCTCAGGCCACCTCGCGGGCCGGGTCGGCGTCGCCGGGGCGTTGCGCCGGCACACCGGGGCTGGGCGACGCCGGGCGGGCGACGCCCCGGTTCAGGCCGGCGACCAGGAGCCGGTTGTACGAGGCGGGCAGGGCCCGGGCCAGCAGGTCCGGCAGCTTCGCCGACCAGCCGATCAGCACCCGGCCCCGACGCCGCTCGACGGCGCGCAGGATCACCTCGGCGGCCCGGCTCGGCGCGATGGTGAGCAGCTTCTCGAACTGGGCCCGGCCCGCCGCGTACTCCTCGGGTGCGACGCCACTGCCGATCCGGGCGTTCGCGGTGATCCGGGTGCGGATCCCGCCGGGGTGCACCGAGGTCACCCCGATGCCGTCGTCGACAAGCTCGTGGCGCAGCGCCTCGGTGAAGCCGCGTACCGCGAACTTGCTCGCCGCGTACGCGGTCTGCCCGGCCGGAGCGATCAACCCGAAGAGGCTGGAGACGTTGACCAGGTGCGCGCCCGGCTCCGCCTTCAGGGCGGGCAGCAGCGCGTGGGTCAGCTGCACCACGGCCCGGAAGTTGACGTCGATCACCCAACTGAACTCGTCGAACGTCACCTGGTCGAACCGACCGCCGAGGCCGACGCCGGCGTTGTTCACCAGCAGTCGTACCCGCGGGTGCCGCTCGCCGATCTCGGCGGCGATCCGGGCGGTGGCGTGCACGTCGGCGAGGTCCACCAGGTAGGTGTGCACCCGACGGGCCGGGTGCGCGGCGCGGATCGCGGCGACGACAGTGTCCAGCCGCTCGGCGTCGCGGTCCAGCAGGACCAGGTCGGTGCCCCGGTCAGCGAGGGCGTGCGCCAGCGCCGCGCCGATGCCGCTGGCCGCCCCGGTGACCACGGCTGTCGCGCCGGTGAAGTCGAATCTCCGCACGATGGGTGCTCCTCGGCTGACGGTTACCGACGCGCGGCCGGACGGGTCGGGACGGGACGCGGTGCGGCCTCCGCGGTGGCGCGGGAGAACCGCACACCCTCGTCGGTGAGCCGGCCGTGCCGCATCAGCAGCACGTCGCGGGCGTAGTTCTGGTGCAGCCGCCAGGGCGCGCGCACCCCCTGTCTGGGCAGCGCGTCGACACCGCGCAGCACGTAGGAGGACCGCAGGTCGATAAGCGGCGCCCGCTCGTCGTCGGTGGGCGGCAGCGGGGTGACGACCTGCTGGCCGGTGCGGTCCAGGTGGCGCAGCAGCCGGCAGACGTACCCGGCGACCAGGTCGGCCTTCAGCGTCCACGACGCGTTGGTGTAGCCGACGGTCAGGGCGAAGTTCGGCACCCCGGACACCATCATGCCCTTGTAGGCAACGGTGTTCGCGAAGTCGACGTCGGTGCCGTCCACGCGCAGGCGCAGGCCACCGAGGGCGAGCAGGTTGAGCCCGGTCGCGGTGACCACGATGTCGGCGGGCACCTGGGCGCCGGAGGTGAGCCGGACACCGTGCGCGGTGAAGGTGTCGATCGTGTCGGTCACCACCGACGCGTGGCCGTCGCCCACGGCGGTGAACAGGTCGCCGTCGGGTGCCACACAGAGCCGCTGGTCCCACGGGTCGTAGCGGGGCACGAAGTGCCTGTCGACGTCGTACCCCGCCGGGAGCCGACGCCGCGTGGCCCGGCGCAGCGCCCGCTTGACCAGGCCGGGGGCACGCCGGCTGAGTTGGAAGGTGACGGTGGACAGCAGCACGTTCTTCCACCGCAGCACCGGGTACGCGGCCGCCGCCGGCAGCCGGCGCCGCAACGCGTCGGCCAGCCGGTCACGCGAGGGCAGCGCCATGACGTACGTCGGCGAGCGCTGGAGCATCGTCACGTGGGCGGCCCGCCGGGCCAGCGCCGGCACCAGGGTGACAGCGGTGGCGCCGCTGCCGATGACGATCACCCGCCTGCCGGTGTGGTCGAGGTCGTCGGGCCAGTGCTGCGGGTGCACCAACCGCCCGGTGTACGTGTCGACGCCGGGCAGGGCCGGGGTGTAACCCTCGTCGTAGCGGTAGTAGCCGGTGCAGGCGAACAGGAACGAGCAGGTCAGCACCACCGTCTCGGCGGTGTCGGTGCGCTGGGCGTGCACCGTCCACCGGGCGGTGCCGCTGTCCCATTCGGCGCGCAGCACCCGGTGCCCGAAGCGGATGTGCCGGGGCACGTCGTACTCCCGGGCGGTCTCCCGCACGTACTCGCGGATCGTCGCACCGTCGGCGATGGCCTTCGGGGCGGTCCACGGCTTGAACGAGTAGCCGAGGGTGAACATGTCCGAGTCCGAGCGGATGCCGGGGTAGCGGAACAGGTCCCAGGTGCCGCCGATGGCGTCGCGTGCCTCCAGCACCGCGTACGTCTTGTCCGGGCAGTCGCGGCGCAGGTGGCAGGCCGCGCCGATGCCGGACAGGCCGGCACCGATGATCAGCACGTCGACGTGGTCGGAGGCCATCGCGTTCCTCCATCCGGGCGCGGTGGTCGGACCCTAACACCGCGCCCGGATGGGGGGAAACGACTAGTCGGACGCCTTGGTGAACGTCATGATCCAGTTGGTTTCCCAGGTCTGCTCACCGTCGACCGAGAACGCCTGCTCCCAGCGGGCGGTGGTCGCGCTGATGTCCGACCAGATGAACCGGCACCGCACCGGCCGCCCCTCGTGCTGGTCGTCGGCGTAGAAGCGGCCCACCCCGTCGACGAAGCGGCCCACCATCGGCGGCTGACCCAGCACGCCGTCGACGCTGCTCATCCAGTAGATCGACCACTCCTGTCGGGCCGGGTCGAAGATCCGGACGGTGGCGCCCGCGGAGCCCTTGGTCGGGAAGGTGATCTCGTCGAAGTGGCCGCCGCCGGCGAAGAAGCCGTGCGCGACAGACACCCCCGGAAACTCCTCCCACTCGTCGGAGCCCACCAGCCGCTTGCGCAGCCGCCGGTTCACGACGTTCCAGGTGCCCACAAAGAAGTCGAAGTCGCCCATCAGCGGCCCACCGGCCCTTCCGCTCGCGTGTCGTCGAGATATCCAGCCAGGTTGGGGGTGTCCGGCGCAAGCAGGTGCCGAACCCAGGCGGCCCGCTCGTGCTCCAGCACCGCCAGCTCCCAGACACAGCCGGCGGGACGTCGCCACAGCTCGACGAAGTGGGCCGGGTCGTGGTCCGGGCAGTCCAGCGCCGGCTGCCCGGCCGCGGCGGCGCGGACCTCCAGCGCGTTGTCCCACACCCAGGTGTAGGCCAGCAGGTAGGCGCCGGTGTCCGCGCCCCGGTGCAGCACCACCCACCCGGCGGCCGGGGTGCCGTCGTCGACGATGTCCACCAACAGCAGGGGCAGTTGGTCGTACGCGGCCTTCTCCACCTCGGGCTCGATCGGTTGCTCCGGCTGGTCTATGTGGTAACGCTTGAACTGCCGGCCGTCCACAGTGATCGGTCCGGGCGTACGGAGTTCCTTCTCGCGAAAAGCCATGCCGGGACGGTAGGACGGGTCCCCTGACAACTAGTGTCAGTGAAGTGCGGGCCTCTCGACTTCTTTCCCTCCTGCTGCTGCTCCAGCAGCACGGCCGGCTGACCGCCACCCAGCTCGCCGAGCGGCTGACCGTCTCCCCCCGCACGATCTACCGGGACGTGGAGTCGTTGCACGCCGCCGGCATTCCCCTCTACGGAGAGGCCGGGCACGCCGGCGGCTACCAGCTTGTCGACGGCTGGCGGACCCGGCTGACCGGGCTGACCACCGAGGAGGCCGACCGGCTGTTCCTGGCCGGGTTGCCCGGCCCCGCCGACGAGCTGGGCTACGGCGACGTGGTGGCCGCGCTGCAACTCAAGCTGCACGCCGCGCTCCCCGCTCCGCTGCGCGACCGGGCGACACAGCTTCAACAACGCTTCCACCTGGACACTCCCGGCTGGTACGCCGACGGCGACGCCTCCCCCGAGCTGGCCCGCACGGCCGAGGCGGTCTGGCGGCAGCACCGCGTCGAGGTGCGCTACCGCGGTTGGAACGGCGAGACGACCCGGGTGCTGGAGCCGTACGGCCTGGTGCTCAAGGGCGGCCGCTGGTATGTGGTGGCCGACCAGCCCGGCCGGGGCGCTCCGGCGACGTACCGGGTCAACCAGATCCTCGCGCTGACCCCGCTGCCGCAGGAGTTCGTCCGACCTGCCGACTTCGACCTGCCCGCCTGGTGGCGGGCGCACGTGGTGCGGTTCCGGGCCCGCCTGCACCGCGACGAGGCCACCGTCCGACTCTCCCCCGCCGGTCGGCAACGGCTGCGCGAGATCGGCAGCGATCCGGTGGTGACCGCGATGGACGCCAGTGCCCAGCCGCCGGACGCGCGGGGCTGGGTGACAGCGGTGTTGCCGATCGAGTCGCTCACCCACGCCCACGGCGAGTTGCTGCGCCTCGGCGCCGACGTCGAGGTGCTGACCCCCGTCGCGCTGCGCGAACGCCTGGCCGCCACCGCCGCCGGGCTCGCCGCGCTCTACGCGCCGGCCGACCGCGTGACATAGGTCGCTCAGGTTGGTCGGTGGCACCGCTCTGGGAGACTCTGTGCTCGTGGATGCACTCTCGGTACGGGGACTCAGCCGCAACTTCGGCGACCTGGTCGTGCTCGACGACGTGAGTTTCACGCTCGCGGCCGGCCGGATCGCCGTGGTGCTGGGGCCCAACGGCAGCGGCAAGACCACACTGCTGCGCTGCGTGGTCGGCGCCGACCGGCCGGACGCCGGCGAGGTGCTGGTGCAGGGCCGGCGGGCCGACGAGACCGACCCGCAGGTGCGGGCGCTGGTGGCGGCCGCCCTGGACGACATCGACTTCTTCCCGGACCTGTCCGTGGTCGAGCACCTGGAGCTTGTCGCGTACGCCCACGGGAGCAGCGCCGAGCCGGTCGAGGAGGTGCTCGCCGAGCTGGGTCTGGAGCCGGCCCGCGACCAGCTGCCGGTGACCCTGTCCAGCGGGCAGCGGCGCCGGTTGGCGCTGGCCTCCTGTTTCGTGCGGCCACGCCGGGTGCTGATCCTGGACGAGCCGGAGCAGCGCCTGGATGTGCGCGGACGGCAGTGGCTCGCCGAGCGGCTGCGGCGGGAACGCGACGCCGGCACCGCCGTACTGCTGGCCTCGCACGACCCGGAGCTGATCGACGCGGTGGTCGACGAGCGCATCGAGATCGGCCGGTGACCGCCCCGCCGGCCACGATCGCCGACACGCCGACCGGGGTGCCCACGGCCCGACAACTGCGTACCCACCTGCGCCGGGCCCGCAGCCGACACCACGATCACTCCCTTGGTGACGTGCTGGGCGACGCGTACGTCATCGTCCTGTTCACGGGCATGTACGGCTGGTTCGCGATCAGCGCCAGCCGCGACCTGCTGGACTCCCCCACCGTGGGGCAGGCCGAGCCGGGGGTGCGCTGGTGGCTGGCGGTCGCCGCGCTGCTGGCCGGCGCCGGCCTGGCCTGGCGTGGCCTGCGCGCGCTCGGCCCGCTGCTGGTCACTCCGGCCACGCAGAGTTGGGCGGTCAGCGCGCCGATCGACCGGCGGGCGTGGTTGGCGCCGCGTTTCGTCCTGTTGTTGCTGGGCGCGGCGGCCGGCACCGCGGCGCTCGGGGTGGCCGTGGCGGCGCTCGGGGGCGTCAGCGATCCGACCGCGCTGGGTTGGGCCGCCGCGACCGGCGCGGGGTGGGGTGCGGCGGCGCTGGCACTCAGCGTCGTCGCCCAGAGCAGCCGGGCGGGACGACGGTGGCCGGCGGTGGCCGGAGCGGCGCCGATGGTGGTGGCCGCCGTCCTCACCGCCGGGGTGGTGCTCCTCGGTCATCTCGGTGACGGGCTGCCCCGGCCGGCGGCGACGCCGACCGTCGCGCTGTTCGCCCTCGCGGTGCCCCTCGCCGGCCTGGGCACCATCCGCGCGGTGCGTGCGCTGCCCCGCGTGGACCGGGCCACGCTGACCACCGGCGCACAGTTCGCCAACGCCGCCGCCACGGCCACGATCCTGCTCGACCCGAGCCTGCTCGCCGGCCTGGTGGAGAGCCGCCGGTGGCGTCGGATCGGCCGGGTCCACAGCCGCCGGTTCCTCCCCGGGCCCGGCTGGTGGGCGTTTCTACAGGCCGACGTACGCCGGTTGCGCCGCCACCCGAGCGCCCTGCTGATCTGGGCGACGCTGATCGGGGTGCAGTACGCTGCCGCGCTCGCCCTGCCCGGGTTGGCCGGGGCCGCGCAGGTGGTGTTCGCGTACCTCGCCGCCAACCGGCTGACCGGCGGCCTGCGGTCGGTCAGTCGCTCACCCGGGTTGCGGCGGGCCCTCGGCGGCAGCGACGCCCTGCTGCGGGGCATCCACGTGGTGGTGCCGGCCGTCGGCACGGGGCTGTGGTGGTTGTCGACCCTCCCGACCGTCGAGCCGGGGCCGTCCTGGTTGGCGCCGACGCTGGCGCTCGGAGTGGTGGCCGCCGCGTTCCGGGCCGGCACCCGCCCGCCGATCAACTACGGTGGCGCGACAGTCAACACACCGTTCGGCATGATCCCGGTCGACCTGGTGCGGCAGGGCTCACGCGGGCCGGCGCTGCTCGCCGTGCTGGTGCTGGTTCAGCTGTTCCTGGGCTGAGCCCTCAGCCCGGTCACCCCGCCGGCGAGGAGACGCACGGCGGCGCCGGCGGCGCTCAGGAGGGCCGACGGCGCTCACCGAGCGCGACGGCGATCTGCGCGATGCCCTCGTCGATCTCGGTCGTCGTACGGGCCGCGTAGCCGAGCACGAGGCCCGGCCGGTAGGGACGCTGGCAGTGCCAGGACAGCGGTTGCACCTTCACCCCGCGCGCCAGCGTCGCCTCCGCCAGCTCGGTGTCGACCACAGCGTCGTCCAGCGTGATCATCAGGTGCAGACCGGCCGCCGCGCCGTGCACCGTCGCCGACGGCAACACGCGGGCCAGCGCGGCGATCATGGCGTCCCGCCGGCGGATGTGTCGGCGGCGCAGCAGCCGCAGGTGCCGCTCGAAGGCGCCGGAGGTCAGCAGCTCCGCCAGCACCAGTTGCGGGAGCACTGCGTTGCCCAGGTCGGCGTTGCGCTTGGCGGTCACCACCGCCTCGCGCAGTCGCGGCGGCACGAGCAGCCAGCCGACCCGCAGGGCGGGGGCGAGCAGCTTGGAGACGCTGCCGGCGTAGCAGACCCGCTCGGGCAGCAGACCCCGCAGCGCCGGCACCGGAGGACGGTCGTAGCGGTGCTCGGCGTCGTAGTCGTCCTCGATGATCAGGCCGCCGGCCCGCGCCCAGGCGACGAGTTGGCGGCGGCGGTCACCGTCGAGCACGACGCCGGTCGGGAACTGGTGTGCGGGGGTGAGCATCACGACCGGCACACCGCTGGCCGTCAACTCGTCGACCCGCAGCCCGTCGTCGTCGACGGTGACCGGCGGGGTGGCCATCCCCCAGTTGTTCAGGTGCTGCCGCACGCCGAACGAGCCCGGGTCCTCGACCCCGATCCGGTCGACGCCGGCAGTGGTCAGGGCCTGGGCGAGCAGCCCGAGCGCCTGGGAGACGCCGGCCACGATGATCACCTCGGTGGGGGCGACGCTGATACCCCGGTAGCGGGCCAACCAGGCGGCGACGGCCTGCCGCAGCGCCGGCGTGCCGCACGGATCGCCGTAGCCGAGGTCAGCCGCGGCGAGCCGGCGCAGCACTGTCCGTTCGGCGCGCAGCCAGTCCGCCCGGGGAAAGGCGGTCAGATCGGGTACGCCGGGCGTCAGGTCGATTGACGCGTGCGCCGCGCGTACCGCCTCGAAGATGTCGGTGTCCGGTGCCGGCGGGAAGGTCGCGACAGGTGCCGGCGCGGCGGCCGGGGCGGGTGTGGGCGCGGCCGGCGCGCCGACGACAACCGTTCCGGCCCGGCCCTGACCGCGGACGTGCCCCTCCTCGGCCAGGCGCTGGTACGCCTCGGTGACCACGCCCCGGGAGACACCGAGGTCGGCGGCGAGCACCCGGGTGGGTGGCAATCGTTGGCCGACCGGCACCCGCCCTTCGGCGATGGCCTGCCGCAGCCGGTCGGTCAGCCAGTCGGTGCGCCCGCCCGGCGTCGCGTCCGTGACGCTCAGGTGCAGGAAGTCCGATCCCGCCGATATGGACCCCTCGGACGCCGTTGGTTTGGCTCTGCCCATCGGACCATTGTGGCAGCAGAGTGAGGAGGAGCCAGACCCGTCAACCCCGCCGGAGGACGATCGTGACCATCCCGTTCCTGGTCACCACGCTGATCGTGGTGGTCACCCCCGGCACCGGGGTGTTCTTCACCCTCTCCGCCGGGCTGTCCCGGGGCGCCCGAGCCGGCGTGCTGGCCGCGTCAGCCTGCACGCTGGGCACTGTGCCGCACCTGCTGGCGGCGATGACCGGGCTGGCCGCACTGTTGCAGACCAGCGCCGTCGCGTTCGACATCGTCCGGTACCTCGGTGTCGGTTACCTGCTCTACCTGGCCTGGTCCGCCGCGTTCGTCGGCGACTCCGCGGTGGGCTCGACCCAGGCGATGCTCACCTGCGGCGCGGTGTTCATGCTGCTCACCTTCGTGGTGTTCAGCGGCTACGGCATCTTCGCGGCCCGGCTGCGGGACCGGGTGCTGACCCGACCCCGGGTCACCGACTGGCTGCGTCGATCCGTCGCCGGCACCTTCGTCGCGCTCGGCGTGACGCTCGCCCTCACCCAACGATAGGAGTGCTGTGCAGTTCGAGCATTCGGCGCAGCTTCGCGCCGCGTACCCCGATCTGGTCGCGGGTGTGGTCCACGCCACCGGCATCACCGCCACCGCCGACGTGGTGCCGCGGACGGCCGGCTACCTCGCCGTCGCCCGCGGGCGGTTGGCCGGCGGGGCCGAGAGCGGCTTCCCGGAGATCCAGGCGTGGCGGCGGGCGTACGCGGCGATGGGGTTACGGCCCACCCAGTACCGGTGCGCGTCGGAGGCGCTGTTGCGCCGCCTGCGCCTGGACGGCGAGTTGCCCCGGGTGCATCCGCTCGTCGACCTCTGCAACGCCGTCTCCGCCGCGTACGCCGTCCCGATCGCGGCGTTGGACCTGGACCGGGTCGACGGTGACCTGGTGGTCCGGCCCGCGCGCGGCGACGAGGAGTACCAGACCTTCGCCGGCGACACCGAGCATCCCGAGCCGGGCGAGGTGACCTTCGCCGACACCGCCGGGCGGGCACACGCCAGGCGCTGGACGAACCGGCAGAGCGGGTGGTCCGCCGTGCGGGCCGGCACCTCGTCGGTGCTGATCGTCGCCGAGGCGCTGCACGCCGACGCCGAACCGACGATGAACCGGCTGGTCGCCGCGCTGGTGCGGGAGCTGACCGACGGGTGGTCAGCGCCCACGAGCCACGCGGTGCTGACCGCCACCGCGCCCCGCTTCAACGCCGAGACCTCCGGTGGCGACGTCGGTCAGGCGGTGTCGCCGGGGACGAGGTGACGGTACGCTCCCGACCGATCAGTCATGCTTCCCGTGACCGGTGTGCGTGGGCGGCCGACCCGGCGCCTGGCCCGGATCGACGACGACGAACTGCCCCATCATCCCGGCGTCCTCGTGCCAGAGCAGGTGGCAGTGGTACATGTAGGGCAGGTTCGGGTCGCTGTGGTCGGTGAACCGCAGCACGATCCGCATCGGCCGGTGCGGGGGCAGGAAGATGGTGTCCTTCCATCCGGTCAGCTCGGGCGGCGGCGCCGCGCCGTCCACAGTGAGCAGTTGGAACTGCACGTCGTGGACGTGGAAGTTGTGCGGGGTGCCGTCGGCGTTGAGCACCTCCCAGACCTCGGTGCTGTCCCGGGTGACGGCGAAGTCGATCCGGTCCATCCGCATCGACTGGCCGTTGATGCCCCGCCCTCGCAACTCCAGCCGCCGGGTGGTGACCGCGGCGCCCGCGTCCAGCCGAGCCACCGGCACGAGGTCGTCCGGCACCGGCGGGGCGGGGGCGAGGGTGTCGGCGGCGCGCAGTTGCAGCACGTCGAAGCGGTCGGCGCCGCCGGCCGAGCGCCGGGACAGTCCGCCGATACCCAGGTCGGGCGGTGTGCTGCGCAGGCTCACCCGCTCCCCCGGCCGGACGTCCACCACGATCTCCGCCCGCTCCCCGGGTGAGAGTCGCACCCGGGTCAGCCGGGCCGTGCGGGCCAGCAGCCCTCCGTCGGTGCCGATCAGCGCGAACTGCCGGTTGTCCGAGAGCCCGAAGTCGTACGTCCGGGCGGTGGAGGCGTTGAGCAGGCGCAGGCGCACCCGCTGGGTGCGCACGTCCAGGTAGGGCCCGACGGTGCCGTTGACCAGCAGGGTGTCGCCCAGCACACCGACGCCGGCGAACGCGTTGCGGGTCTTGTCGAACTGGCCGCTGCCGGAGAAGCTGCGATCCTGGACGATCACCGGCACGTCGTCCACCCCATAGGTGCGTGGCAGCGGCAGCGCCGCCTCCCGCTCGTCGTCGAGGATGAACATGCCGGCGAGGCCGCGGTAGACGTGGTCCTCGGTGGCGCCGTGCGGATGCGGGTGATACCAGAGGGTCGCGGCCGGCTGGTCCACCCGCCAGGTGGGTGACCAGGTGGCACCCGGGCGGACGAGTTGGTGCGGGCCACCGTCCATCCGGGCCGGCAGGTGCATGCCGTGCCAGTGCACGTTGGTCTCCTGGCCCAGCGTGTTGGCCACGTTCACCCGCACCTGCTCGCCGCGCCTGGCGCGCAGTGTCGGGCCGAGGAAGGCACCGTTGAACCCGGCGGTGGCCGTCGTCCGCCCGTCGCCACGGAAGTCCCGCCGGCCCTCCTGCGCGACCAGGTCGAAGACGCGCTGGCCCCGGTCGTCCAGGCGGGACTCGGCCAGCGGCGGCACGGCCAGCGGGCGGACGAAGCTCACGGCACCGACGGTGTCGGTGGGGCGCGTCAGCGTCCAGGCCCCCACGGCGAGGCCGGCACCGAGCAGCAGTACGCCGACAAGCACACCGATGAGCACCCGGACCACGGGTCGTCGAGCAGGCACGACATCCACCTCCAGAAGAGTCACTACATGTAGCGTCTCTTCTTATCGGGGTGGCGACCAGCCTGCCGGCCGTCTTTCCGGGGCCGGTCCGGGACATCCCCGAGGGCGGGTCCGAGCCGTCAGCGGTGCGCCGGGCCGCCGCCCGGGACGTCTGTAACGCGAAGTGCTCGGTGGTCAGGGCGGCGAGGAGCGCCTTCTCGCGGTCACCGTCGTCCAACGCGCCTACCCTCCGCAGTCGTCCGACTCGGTTACCGTCACCCTATGAGCGGTGGCGGCGGTTCGGGCGGCGAACCCGGCAGTCCCGAACGGGACAGCGGTCGGCAAAGCCGGCACGTATTCTCCGCATTCCGGTGATCAGCAGGCGGCTGGGCCGGCCGACGGTGGAGGGAGAGCGGATGCCCGGGTGGGCTGGTCGGGGCGGACGGCAACGACGCGCCTTCGCAGTCGGAGGGCCGCTGCTCGTGAGCGCCGCCCTCATGTTGGTGGCGGCCTGGCGCACCACCGGCTTCCTCAGCGACCTGCTGCTCAACCTCGGTGCCAGCGTGGTGCTCGCGGCCATCTCGTACGTCATCTTCGACCCGCTGTTCGAGGAGGCGCGCAAGGCGCGGGTGCAGGAGCACCTGAGCTTCGACCAGCAGGCGTTCGTGACCCGGCTGCACCGCTCCGGCCGCCGCGTGCGCATCCTCGACACCTGGACGATCCTGCTGGAGCAGCGGCACCGTGAGGACACCCTGACCGCGATCCGCGCCGCGCTCGGCAACGGCGCCCAGGTGCAGTTGCTGCTGCTCGACCCGGACTGCACCGCCGCGCAGCAACGCTCCGAGGAGCTGGAACGCCAGCGGGTGGACGTCCCCCGGCAGATCCGCACCAACCTGCGGCACCTGGCCGCCTTCGCCGACGCCCTCGACTCGCGGCTGCGGCAGCGCCTACAGGTCCGGCTCTACGACGCGTCCCCGTCGATCCAGCTCTACCAGTGGGACGGGCGGGCGCTGATCTCGTTCTTCCCGATCGGGAAGCTGTCGTTCAACGTTCCGCAGCTCGAGGTGGACATGGACAGCCCGTGGGGCGGGTTCGTGCACGCCCGGTTCGAGGAGCTGTGGGAGCACGAGCAGGCCACGCTGGACCTGGAGCGGTACTGGTCGGTCACTGTCACGCTGCGCCACGAGGACTCGGACGTGGTCGAGGTGCGGGTGCCGTACGCGACTGTCGACGGGCAGCACTACGTCGACTGCCGCCGGTTCCGGGTGACCGGGCTGGTGACCATGCGGGCCGCCCTGCCACCCCGCGCACCGGGAGCGGCCCCCGCGGTGTTCACGCTGGCCGAGCCGTCCGACGGCGACCACCCGCCGGTCGCCGCCGTGAAACGGCACTTCGACCAGAAGTACGGCCACGGCGACGGGGAACGGGAGATCTACCGTCTGGTGCCGACCTCGGGCAGCCCGCGCCCTCCGGCACCCCGCGCCGCGGCGGCCGGCGACGCACACGGACGGTGACCCCCGCGCACCGGATCGATCGCGCGCGGGAAACAATGGTGGTCCACACCGTGACTGCCAGGAGGACCATCCGCGTGTCGCCCACCCCCGCACCGTCAGCCGGGCCGGCGCAGCTGCGCGCCGACTGCGAACGCTGCTTCGGGCTGTGCTGCGTGGTGCCCGCGTTCGCCGCGTCCGCCGACTTCGCCATCGACAAGCCCGCCGGTCAGCCCTGCCCCCACCTGCGCCGGGACCACCGCTGCGGCATCCACACCGAGCTGCGGCAACGCGGCTTCCCCGGCTGTACGGTGTTCGACTGCTTCGGCGCCGGCCAGCAGGTCGCCCAGGTCACCTTCGGCGGACGGGACTGGCGCGACGCGCCGGAGACGCTGCCGGCGATGGCGCAGGCGTTCGCGGTGCTGCGCCCGCTGCACGAGCTGCTCTGGTTTCTCACCGAGGCGGTGGCGCTGGGCCTGCCCGCCGAGCTGCGCGCCGAGCTGGAACGCGCCCGCACCGAGACCGCCGCACTCACCCAGGCTGACCCGACACACCTGGGCACGGTAGATGTCGACGCGCATCGGGGCCGGGTCAACCCGCTGCTGTCCCGGGCCAGCGACGCGACCCGCCATCCCGGGGGCGCCGACCATCGGGGCGCCCACCTGCTCGGCGCCGACCTGCGCCGGGTCGACCTGCGCCGGGCCAACCTGCGCGGCGCCCTGCTGATCGGCGCCGACCTGCGGGGAGCGGACCTGAGCCTGGCCGACGTCACCGGCGCCGACCTGCGCGGGGCCGACCTGCGCGGCGCGGACCTGCGACGCACGCTCTTCCTGCACCAGACCCAGCTCGACGCCGCCCGGGGCGACACGCACACCGGCCTGCCGGCGACGCGCACCCGGCCGCCGCACTGGACGGCACTGCCCCTCACCCCGGTCCGCCAGCCAACCCGCTCCCCCGCCCGCCGCCGACGCCGCTGACCCCGCCGCCGACGCCCCTGCTAGCCCCAGCGCCGACGCCGCTGACCCCCCGCCGCCGCTCGCCGCCGACGCCGCTGGTCGCGAGGTTTCGGCAGTGATTACGCCGGGTAGCCAGCGCCGACGCGGACCAGCATCGACGGGGGGACGGCGTGGGCTACCGAAAGCGCGACGGTGAGCTGCCGGGCGACCCGCAGCACAGCGAGGACGAGGCCGGCCAGGTGCCGTTGGTGCAGGTCGAGGCGGACACCGAGGTCCCCGCGCCAGCGGACACCGACGTCCGGCCGGACATCGTCACCGAGCCCGACAACTCGGGCGTCGCCGGTGGCTCGTCCGGCAGCAGCGGCGGCGGGTCGAGCATGCCGGGGCACCCGGACGCGACCCGCTGAGCCGGGCTCAGCGGCTGGTCAGCGCGCTGCGGGCCTCGGTCATGCCCTTGTTGGCGAGCCCGTCGGCCCGCTCGTTCTCCGGGTGACCGTTGTGCCCCTTGACCCACAGCCAGGTGACCTCGTGCCGTTCGCAGGCCGCCTCCAGCCGCTGCCACAGGTCGGCGTTCTTCACCGGCTGCTTCGCGGCGGTCCGCCAACCGTTGCGCTTCCACGACGCCAGCCAACTGGTGATGCCGTTGCGCACGTACGTGCTGTCGGTGTGCAACTCCACGGTGACCGGCCGGTTCAGGCTCTCCAACGCCTGGATGGCCGCCATCAGCTCCATCCGGTTGTTGGTGGTCGGCGTGGCCTCACCGCCGCACAACTCCCGCTCGTGGTCGCCGTAGCGCAGCAGCGCACCCCAACCGCCCGGCCCGGGGTTACCGCTGCACGCCCCGTCGGTCCAGATCTGCACGCCCCTGCCGGCCGCCGCGTCCACCATGCCCGGCAACCTACCGGGCGCGGAGGTCCTCCTCCCCGCCCGGGGGGCCGGCACGCCGAGGCCAGGGGTCGACACCCCGAGGCCCCGGACCGACACACCGAGGCGACGACACACCGCGGCCCGGCACCGCCTGTGGCGCCCCACCCCTGGGGCAGTTCGACAGGCACACCGGTCAGGTCAGACGGCCTGCCTCATCCGCCCCGGGCTCCGAGCCCAGCACGTCGCCCACCACCGCGGGCGGGACGGCCGGTGCGGGGCGGGGCGAGCGCAGCCGGTCGCGAACGCGGTGCGCCGTATCGCCGGCGGTCGCGGCGATCATCGGCAGCAGTCGGGTGGAGTTCATGATCGCGACCTCCTCGGCCGGGGTGGTGCCGCCGTCGAGGAAGCGCAGCACCCGCTCGGCCGGATTGCGGTCGAAGAGCCGGTCGAAGAACTCCGGACCGCCCACCCCGCCCCGGTCCAGCGCCCGCAACGCCACCGCGTCCATCCAGCGGTGCCGGCGCGGGTACGCCGCCCGCGGCACCGGCGGTCGGCCTGCCGCGAGGGCACGGGCCACCTGGTCGGCCTGGCGATACATGGCGGAGAAGGTGAAGCCGGTGGACGGGCGGGTCGCGCCGCCAGCCGTGCCGAGCCGGACCACGCGGGGTGACGGTCGGGCCGGGAACGGAGCGTCGGTCATCGGGATCACCCCGTTCTCCACCTCGCGCAGCCGCAGTCCGGCCGGATCGAGCCCGAGCAGGTCCCGGTAGCCGGCGAGCGCCGCGTCGTACCCGGCGTCGGTGAGCAGGTCTGGCGAAAGCTCGGTGTACTCGACGAGGGCGTAGCTGTCGCTGACCGGCAACACGTACCCGAAGGAGACGCCCCGGGGTGGCTGCGGGGTGCGGAAGTCCATCAGCACCGCCCGCGCCGGGTCGAAGACGGGCCGGTCGGCCTCCAACCACCAGCCGCGAAAGTGCTGCAACCAGGTGGTCCGCCCGGCCCGTGCCGGCGGGCGGGGGCGGGAGTCGAGCACCCAGCCGGCCCGTACGGTCCGCCCGTCGCCGACGCGCACCCGCACCCGCGTGCCGTCGTCGGTCACCGTGTCGGCGGGGGCGACCAGCCGGGTGGCGTTCAGCCGGCGCTCGGCCTCGGCAGCCCGGTCGTAGACCGGGCCGGAGCGCAGCATGGCGTACCGCAGCGGGGTGAGGTCCAGGACGCGGCGTCGCGCCGCCGTGGCCACCTCGACCTGCTGCCAGCTCGCGCTGAGCAGCGGATCGAGGTCGGTGTCGGGGTGGCCCCAGAACGCCCAGGTGCGGTCCTGACCGCGCCGCCGGACCGGGTCGACGACGGCGATCCGCAGCCCGTGGACACCATGCCGGTCCAGTGCGGCGAGCAGCAGCGACGCCGCGCCGCCGCCACCGAGCAACGCGAGGTCGACGTCGAGCGGCGCGGAATCGGTCACCGCTTCACGCTGTCACACCGGCGGGCCCGGGCGCGCGCCGCCACCGGATGGGCGGGCCGGGCGCTCAGACCACCGGGGCGGGCGACCGCGTGACCGCACGGCGAGGGAACCTACCAGCGTCTCCCCTGGTCGCACGGGGATTCATCCCGCCGCAGCAGGCGCGGCCGAGCAGGTGCATTTCCGCCGTCGCCGGCAATACCTCGCCATCGACCCAGCCGATTACAGCCCGCAGCTCTCCCGGCCTTCGGGTGGACACGTGACGGCAACGAGGATTTCTCATTTTCACCTGATCGGGGGCCCAACCCACCTAGTGTTGGGCACACCGGTGCTAGTCACGGAGTTGGCCACCCGAACGACGTCCCACGCAGTCAGCGGACGAAAAGTGAGGGAAGACGCGTATGAAGGTCTCAACAGCACTCTGCTCGGCGGCGCTCGGCGTGGGCCTCGGCACGCTCCTGCTGCCGGGCGTCGCACTGGCCGACACCACAGTGTCACCGGCCACCACCCCGGTCGGCGGGACCGTCGTGCTCACCGCGACGACCTGCAACCCGAAGTCGGGTGACGCCCTCTTCCGGGTCACCGGCCCCAACCGCGACCAGAATGTCCGATCCACCACCGCCGCGGCCGGCGGCGGGCTCAGCGCCGAACTCTTCACCGCCGGATTCACCCTGGGCACGTACACGGTGGCGGCGACCTGCGGCGACGGCAGCTCCGCCGGCACCGCGACGTTCACCGTCACTCCGATCGGCGGCGCACCGGCCGGCTCCGGCGGTGACAGCCGCGACACCGGCGCCCTTGCCGCTGGCGGCACGCTGCTCGGCACCGCCCTCGCCGGCGCGGTGGTCCTGATCCGCCGGCGACGTCCGGTGTCCACTGTCGCCTGATCGGCGACCGTTCCATCCCTGAGGACGGGTGCCCGCGCCGGTGACACCGGAGCGGGCACCCCGACGATGCCGTACGGGAGGTGCCCACGTGTGGTGGCGGCGGACCCTACCGGCCGTGGTCGCCCTGCTCGGCGTGACCGGGCTGGGGCTGATCACCGTCGGCCTCACCACCGACCCGACGCGGCCACCACGGCCACCGGCCGACGCGCCGAGACGCACCCGCCCCGCACCGGACCTGGCACCGTTGCCCCGGGCCGCGCCGGTCCGGGTGCACATCCCCGCCATCGGCGTACGCGCGGAGATCATCCCGGTCGGCGCGGACGCCGCCGGGGTGCTGGAGGTGCCGCCACTGGACCGACCCACCCTCGCCGGCTGGTACCGGCACGGGGTCAGCCCCGGCGAGACCGGCAACGCCGTGCTGGTGGGACACGTCGACTCACCAGCCGGCCCGGCGGTCTTCTTCGACCTCGGTCGACTGCGCGGCGGCGAGCAGATTCGGATCACCCGCGCCGACGCGCAGGTCACCACGTTCACCGTCGACGACGTGCGCGCGTACCCGAAGGAGCACTTCCCCACCACGCTCGTCTACGGACCGGCGGACGCCGCCGGACTACGCCTGATCACCTGCGGCGGCCGGTTCGACGCCACGACCGGCAACTACGTCGACAACGTCGTCGTCTTCGCCACCCGCACCGCCTGAGCACGGCCGCCCGCCTGTCGGGTGCCGGACCCCGCTCGGCAGAATGCGGTGACACCATCCCGGGCGGGCACCGCGACCGGGGCGGTGCGCGGGCGACGGGGGAGACACAGAGTGGATCAGCGACCGGTACGGGACCGGGCCGGTCGAGGCGTACGCGCCCTGGCCCGTCGACTGCTCGGCAAGGTCGAGGACGACTCCCCCGCCCCACGACGGTCCAACCCGGACGCGGTCGTCGACTGCGCCGTCTACGTCGACGGTCGGCGCGAGCCCGGCCAGCCGCACTACGCCGACGCGTACGCCCGGGCGCGGCACGGCCGCAGCGCCTTCGTGTGGCTGGGCCTGCACGACCCGGGTCCGGCAGTGCTCGCGGCGGTGGGCCGGACCTTCGACCTCGACGAACTGACAGTCGAGCAGGCGCTGTCCGACGGGCACCGGCCCACCGTGCAGCGGCACGGGTCGGTCACGCTGCTGGTGCTGCGCACCGCCGGGTACGTGGAACACGACGAGCTGACCGACACCTCCGAGGTGATCGACACCGGGGACGTGATGGTGCTGCTCGGAGACCGGTTCGCCATCACCGTGCGGCACGGTGCCGCCGGGGCGCTGCGCAGCGTCCGCGCCGACATCGAGCGCCGTCCCGAACTGTTGGCCGCCGGGCCCTGGGCGGTGGCGTACGCGGTGTGCGCCCGAATGGTCGACTCCTACCTGGAGGTGGCCGGGCACGTGGAGCGGGACCTGGAACGGGTCGAGGAGGCCGTGTTCGCCCGCGATCGCAGCGCCGACATCCAGCACATCTACCAGCTCAAACGGGAGGTGGTGGAGTTCAAACGGGCGGTGCTGCCGTTGCAGGCACCGATGCGGACGCTGCTCGACCCCGACGGCCCACCACGCACCCTGCACCGCTGGTTCGTCGACGTGGACGGTCGACTGAGCCGGGCCGTCGACCGGGTCGCCGCGTACGACGATCTGCTCACCTCGATCGTGCAGTCCCGGCTGGCGCAGCTCGCCGTCGAACAGAACAACGACATGCGCAAGATCGCGGCATGGGCCGCCATCGCGGCCACCCAGACCGGCATCGCCGGCATCTACGGCATGAACTTCGACCACATGCCCGAGCTGGCCTGGCGCTACGGCTACGCCGGAGCCCTGGCCCTGATGGCCGCGGTCGCCCTGGCCCTGCACCGCCTGTTCCGCCGCTCCGGCTGGCTGTAACAAAGCCCCACCCGGGAGCGCGGTGCGGGGTGCGGGAGCGCGGGCAGGTCGGGGTGGGGCAGGATGGGGTGCGTGGGTAAGGGTGCGACACGGCGACGGGCGAACGCGACGACGGGTCCGGCCTGCCCGTGCGGCTCCGGCCAGGCGTACGCCGACTGCTGCGCGCCTGTGCACGGCGGCGACGCGCAGGCACCGACCGCCGAGGCGTTGATGCGCTCCCGTTTCAGCGCCTTCGCCCTGGGTGACACCGGTTACCTGCTGCGCAGCTGGCACTCCTCGACCCGGCCGCAGGTTCTTGACCTGAGCCCGGGGCAGCGCTGGACCCGGCTGGAGATCGTCGACGCCGAGCGGGGTGGGCTGCTCGACACCACCGGCACTGTGACGTTCCACGCCCACTACCGGGATGCCGGCCGGCCCGGCACGATGACCGAACGCAGCCGGTTCGTCCGCGAGGACGGCCGATGGGTCTACCTCGACGGCGACCAGCCCTGACGGCTGTTCTGACGTAGGGTGGCGTCGGCGTCGTCCTACGCCGCACCTCCCTCCCGGCGCTCACGAGCCGTCCGCCGAACCCGCCACCGCGGTCGCCGGCGGGGAGTCGCTCGGGGCGGGGACTGTGAACGGGCCGATGTACCTGCGCGGTTTTCGCGACCTCGACGGCCACCAGTGGTCGTTCCTGCACCTGGCCGGCTGAGGGTGGGCCCGGCGGCGGCCACACCGCCGCCGGACCCCTGGTCAGCAGGGGCCGCTCGCGGTGCCCCCGGTGGGCACGGCCGCGCCGCGCCGCCGGCGGGTCAGCAGCACCAGCCCCACGAGGAGGTACGGCCCGGCCGTCACCGCGAACGCCACGGAGGTGCCGGCCACCGTGGCAAGGAGACCGAAGCCGGCGTACGTCCCGATGATCAGCACGTCGGTGGCCATCCCCGCCAGCGACGTGACGGTGGCGCGGCTGTCGCCGGTGATCCTCGCCTGTAGCCGCGTGTCGGCCAACACGGTGGCCAGTTGCGCCGCTCCGAACGCCACCGCCAGCAACACGAATCCGGCCGGGTGCCGCAGCAGTGCGCCACCGGCCAGCGCTACGCCGACCAGTCCCAGCAGGGCGGCGTAGCCTCGGCGGCTCAGCCGCTCCCCCACCGGGGCGAGCAGCCCGCCCACTGTCACCCCTGCCCAGAGCAGCAGGAGCAGCAGCGGCACGACCTGCGCCCCGACACCGGTCTCCAGGGCCAGCAGCGGGGTGAACTCGTCAAGCGCACCCCAGTCGGCGGCCACCACGGCGACCAGCAGCACGGCGCCCCGCACCGGTGGTCGCGTGCGTACCTGCGCCACACCGGCCCGCAGCGTCTCCCACCAGCCCAGGCCACCACCGTCGTCCTCCCGATCGGCCGGCGTGCCAGCCTGCCCGACGACCGGTGAGCCAGCCGGCTCGACGACCGGTGGGCGCGTCGGCTCGACGACCGGTGGGCGGTGCTCCGGGAGTTGGGTGGCGACCAGCGCGGCGAGCAGGCAGGCGAGCACGCTGGCCACGGCGACCGCCGGGTACCCGCCGGCGGCGAGCACCGGGCCGGCGAGCACGCCGGAGGCCACCACGCCCAACACGCCCGCCGTGCGGGCCCGGCCGAGCACGCGGGCAAACCTGTCGACCGCGCCGAGCCGGTTCAGTTCGGTCCACACCAGCGCCTCCAGTGCGCCGGAGACCAACGCCCCGCCGGCCCCCCAGAGCAGGAAACCGACAGCGAAAGCCGGGTACGACGGCAGCACCACCCAGAGGGCGTACCCGGTGGCGGTCACCAGCGGGGCGAGGCACAGCAGCAGCCGGCGGGACACCACGTCGGCCCACGCGCCGGAGGGCACCTCGAACAGGATGCCGGCCGCCGACCAGATGACGAAGAGCGACGAGACCTGCCCCACCGACAGGCCGGTGTCGGCGAAGAACACCACGTACAGCGGGTAGAGCAGCACGAGGTCACTGAGGAACGCGTACCCGTAGAGGGTGGCCGTCAGCCGGCGGACCGGCGGGTCGGGCACGCGCGAGGCGATGCGGATCATGAGGCCTTCCCGTGGGGGCGGAGACGGACACCGGACGTGCGGTGCCCGTGGTGGCCCACGGTTTCGGCCTACGCCGCGGGATCAATGTCGCCAGGTCATGCCGGCGATGGTAGCCGCGTCCCGCGGCGCGGGCGAGCGTTTTCGGCGTGCCGGGCAGACGGGCCGCGGGGCGGGTCCGGGAGGGACCCCGCCCCGCTGGCATCGCCGTGTGTCAGCGGCGGTGCGGGTCGACCGGCGGGATGACAGTGGTGGTCTCGCTGTCGTCGCTGGTGCGCTGGCCGGGCACAGTGCCGCCGGCACCGGTGCTGATCACCTGCGTCGTGTCGGCGTCACCCCGACCGACCACCTGCGTGGCTTCGGAGTCGACTGCTGGGCTCGACACCCGCGCCCGGTCCAGGTCAGCCGGCCCTGTCACCACCTGCGTGGCCTCCGGATCGGACGGCCGGGTCACCACCTGCGTGGCCTCCGGATCGTTGGCCGCCCTCGACGGCCGGACCGGGTCGGCGGCCTGGTCGCTGGCGGCGGACGGTCGGGCCAACTCTGCCTCGGCGTCGCGGCGGCCGGCCCGGTAGGCGCGGGCGTGCGAGGCGATCAGCTGCGACTCCTGCTCCGCGCGGGTCAGCCACCCCTCCCAACGGCTCTGCATCGGGCGGATCAGGCCACCGCCGACACCGACGACGAGGATCCCGCCCACGGTGGCCAGCACGGCGATGAGCACGGGCGTGGTGACCGCGGTGGCCACCCCGATCTGGTTCAGCGCGGCGATGACGCCGAGGCCGAGGATGAACACCGAGGCGATGTTGGCCAGCACCCGGCCGTAGGACAGACCGCCGAGCGCGCCACTGATGATGTCCTTGACGGCGTTGGCGATGGCGGCGGCGACCACGACGATGACGATCGCGACGAAGGCGCGGGGCAGCCACGAGATCACCGCGGCGAGCAGGTCGGAGATCGGGTTCGGCCCCCAGATGCCGAAGGCGAGCTGGAGGGTGAACAGCAGCACCGCGTAGTAGACGAGCTTCGCGACGATGTCGCTGGCGTCGTACCGGGAACGACTCAACGCCCGACGGATGCCGCCGCGTTCGACGGCGCGGTCGAAGCCCACCCGTTCCAGGACCTTCTCCACGATCTTCAGGACGGCCTTGGCGATCAGCCAACCGGCCACCAGGATCGCCAGGAAGGCGACGGCCTTGGGCAGGAAGAGCATCACCGAGCGGAGGGCGTCGCCCACCGCGTCGCTGACGTTGTCACTCATCTGGTCATTCCTTAAAGGGGGCAGCCACAATGGTCAACCCCGGACCTACCCCCGACCCGACGCGCGGAAACGCCGACCAGGCGGGGTCGCCCGCACGACCGGGCGCTGGTGAGCGATCAGCACGCGGTCGCGTCGATGTGGAGTGCCCCGAGCCCGCCCTCGCCGTCGTGGATCTGCACGTGGTGATGTGGTGTGCGTGCTGCGGTGTTACCTGTCCTCGGTGCTGGGCTGCGTTGTGCCTGGGGAGTCGAACCCCGCGCTGCCCACCGCGCGCCAAGAAGGGTGCCGGGGTTGCAGCCCGGCGGCCAGGCTAGCTGAACGTTGATCCTCTGGCCGACCGGTTTTCCGGCTGTCCGCTCCGCGCGGGGCCCTCTAGCGCGCGGGCGAGTCTTGGCAATATTCTCCGGAGTACGTGCGGCCACTGGAGCTACTTTTCATCCCCCCGCCGTCGGCCGCAGGAGGAGATGTCCATGCACCTCGACCATTCCGAAATGGACCGCCGGACGTTGCTGCGCGCCGGCCTCGGCGTCGCCACTGTCGCCGTCGTCGGCAGCGAACTCGCCTTCCCCGCCGCGGCGCAGGCCGCGCCGGTCACCGACCTGGACTGGATCATCAGCTGCGACGAGTGGGCCGCCCGCCCACCCAAGGACCCGCTGTCGGTGAGCGCCATCGCCACCAACAAGATCATCGTGCATCACATGGCGTTCCCGAACGTCACTGACTACTCCCGCGAGCAGGCGGTGAAGCTGGCCCACGACTGCCAGGACCTGCACATGGACGGCAACGGCTGGTCGGACACCGGCCAGCACTTCACTGTCAGCCGCGGCGGTTACGTGCTGGAGGGCCGCCGGGGCAGCCTGGAACGCCTCGAAGCCGGCGACCGACAGATGGTCTCGGCGCACTGTCCGGGCGAGAACGGCCGGGCCATCGGCATCGAGAACGAGGGCACCTACGTCACCGAGACGCCGCCGAAGGCACTCACCGACTCGCTGGTGAAGCTCTGCGTCGCCGTCTGCCGGCAGTACGGGCTGCACGCCTTCGATATTTTTGGCCACTGGGACTTTCGCACCACCGAGTGCCCGGGCGCGGCGTTCTACCGGCAGTTCCCCGAGTTGCGGCGGCGGGTGCACGCGGCGCTCGGCACCAAGCTGGGTGACGTGCCGGCGCGGCGCTGGCCGGACCTGTGGCGTTTCGTCAACTCCCCCTCGGTCCGGGTCGTGCAGCACCTGCTCGCACACCGGGGCTACACGGTGACGGTCAGCGGCACGTTCGACGCCGCGACAGTGGCGGCCGTGCAGGACTGGCAGGCCCGCAACGGTATTCCGGTGGACGTGGACGCCACCCTCACCACGCCGACCTGGGAGGCCCTGGTCCCGGAGCTCAACCAGCACGCCACCGGCGCGCCGGTCACGGCGGTGCAGGAAATCCTGGCCACCAAGGGGTACGCGGTCACCGTCACCGGGACGTACGACCACGCCACCCGGTCCGCCGTGCAGGACCTACAGGCGCTGCACGGCCTGCCCCGCAACGGCAAGCTCAGCCTGAGCACGTGGTGTGCTGTCGTCGGCGGGTCGGTCCGCGAGTCGTTCCGGCACCACTGAGCCGCGGTGGCGGTGCGGGTGCCTCCCCGCGCCGCCACCAGCGTGTCCCGGTTTGGCGCACAGCCCGGGCGGAAAGAGTGCCGGTATGAGATGGGCCCGTCGAGCCGTACCCGCTGCCGCCGCCGTCGCGGCGCTCGCCGCGCGGGATCTGATCCAGCGCGACCACGCGTTGCTGCGCAACTTCCCGGTGCTCGGCCGCGCCCGCTACCTGCTGGAGGCGATCGGGCCGGAGCTTCGGCAGTACATCGTGGCCGGCAACGACGAGGAACGGCCGTTCACCCGCGACCAGCGCCGCTGGGTGTACGCGTCGGCGAAGCAGGAGAACAACTACTTCGGGTTCGGCACGGACAACGACATCGAGCACACCCGCGGTTATCCGATCATCAAGCACCGCACGTTCGGCCGGGCGGTGCCACCCTCGTCGCCGACCGCCGGGCACGACGTGCGGTTGCCCTGCGCGAAGGTGCTCGGCGCGGCCCGGGGCCGTCCCCGCGCCTTCCGGCCGGAGTCGGTGGTCAACATCTCCGGGATGAGTTTCGGCTCGCTCTCCGGCAACGCCATCGCCGCGCTGAACAAGGGGGCCGCGCTCGCCGGCTGCCTACAGAACACCGGCGAGGGCGGCCTGTCGCCGTACCATCGCAACGGCGGTGAGCTGGTCTTCCAGCTCGGCACTGCGTACTTCGGCTGCCGCGACGAGCACGGCCGGTTCAGCCTGGACCGGCTGAAGGACGTCATCGCCGGCGCACCGGTGCGGGCACTGGAGATCAAGCTGAGCCAGGGCGCCAAGCCGAGCCTCGGTGGGCTGCTGCCCGGGGCGAAGGTGTCCGCCGAGATCGCCGCCACCCGGGGCATCCCCGCCGGGCAGGACTGCGTCAGCCCCTCCCGGCACGCCGAGTTCTCCGACTGCGACAGTCTGCTCGACTGGGTGGAGCTGTTGGCCACCGAGACGGGCCTGCCGGTCGGCATCAAGTCGGCGGTCGGCGACCTGGGCTTCTGGCAGGAGTTGGCGACCCTGATGCGCGACACCGGCCGGGGCGTGGATTTCGTGACGATCGACGGTGGCGAGGGTGGCACCGGCGCCGCGCCGCTGATCTTCAGCGACTCCGTGTCGCTGCCGTTCCAGCAGGGCTTCTCCCGGGTCTACCGGATCTTCGCCGAGCACGATCTGCACGAGCAGGTGGTCTTCGTCGGCGGCGGCAAGCTCGGCCTGCCGGACAACGCCGTCGTGGCGTTCGCGCTCGGCTGCGACATGGTCAACGTGGGTCGGGAGGCGATGCTGTCGATCGGCTGCATCCAGGCGCAGAAGTGCCACACCGACACCTGCCCCACGGGGGTGGCGACGCAGAACGCCTGGCTGTCCCGAGGCCTGGACCCGGCGTTGAAGTCGGTCCGGGCGGCGAACTACCTGCGGACGTTGCGCCGCGACCTGACCAAGGTCGCCGAGGCCTGCGGCGTGGAGCACCCCGGCCTGATCGGCACGGATGCCGTGGAGATCCTGGACGGCCGCACCGGCTCCACCCCACTGCACGAGGTGTACGGCTACCGGCCGGAATGGGGGCTGCCCTCACCCACCGACCAGGCGGAGATCATCCGGCTGATGACCCCCGAGGCGCCCCAGGGCGGCAGCGCCCCGCCCTCGGCCACCGCCGTCGGGTGAGCCGCGGCCCTACCGCGCTGGTCCGAGTGCGGGCCGGTACATGGCCGGCCTGGCCTGAGAGGTGACCCCACCCGGCGCGCGACGTGGGCGGGTCCCGGGGCCATGCCCGACGAGCGATATACCTGTGAGTCACAACAACGACCCACAGGTATATCCCTTCTCCGCGACATGCCCTCCCGGCTGCCGTGCGCCGGTCGACGAGGATCAGGTCACCCGGCAACGCCCGGCGTCGACAGCTCGACGACGGCCCGTCACCGGTGATCGTCGGCGATAAACGCGTAGATTCGCTGTCGGCGACACCCGTATCGTGGCGCGGTGCTGATCAGACGCGAGACGCCCGCCGACGTCGATGCCATCCGGGCGGTACACGCCGCCGCCTTCGCCAAGGCCACGGGCGAGGACGCGGCGGTCGAGGCAACGCCCGGCCAAGCCACGCCCGTCGAGGTAACGCCCGCCCAGGCCACGCCCGTCGAGGCGACGCTTGTCGACGCGCTGCGCGCCGACGAGGCCTGGCTGCCCGCGTACTCCCTGGTGGCGGCCGATTCGGACGGCCGGGTGGTGGGGCACGTGGTGGCCACCCGCGGCCGGGTGGCCGGTGAGCCGGTCGCGTTGGGCCTCGGTCCGCTCGGCGTGCTGCCCGGGTGGCAGCGGCGCGGCGTCGGCAGCGCGTTGATGCACGCGGTGCTCGGCGCGGCCGACGCCCGCGACGAGCCGCTCGTGGTGCTGTTGGGGCACCCCGACTACTACCCGCGCTTCGGGTTCCGGCCCGCCGTCGAGCTGGGCGTCACCCCGCCGCAGCCGTGGGGTCCGCAGTACTTCATGGCCCGACCGATGCATGCCTGGCGCGCGTCGATCCGGGGCGAGTTCCGCTACGCGGGCCCGTTCGAGGACCTGTGATCCCACCGCACATCCGTCGGCGGCGTGCCACCGACCTCGACGGATGTGTCGCAGCGCTCGCGGAGGTGCACCGGGTCGACGCTTACCCGCTGAACTGGCCCGCCGACCCACACCGCTGGCTGCGTGAACCACACCCGGCACGCGCCTGGGTCGCCGTCGCGCCTGACGCCACCGCCACCGCCGAAGACGCCGAACCCGACGCCGACGCCGAAATTGTCGGGCACGTCTCGGTGCGCCGGCTGCCCAGCCCGGCGACCGGGCCGCCGGCCCGACCGACGGCCGAGGTCGCTCGTCTCTTCGTGGCGCCGACCGCCCGAGGGCTGGAGTTGGGCAGCGCACTCCTGGCCCGGGCCCGGCAGTGGGCGAGCGTCCGCGGAATCGATCTGGTGCTCGACGTGACCTGCGGCGACGCCGCGGCCGCCGCCCTCTACGAGCGCACCGGATGGCGGTGCACAGGCGTCAGCGTCGCACAGTGGACCGCCCCGGACGGCAGCCCGGTGTCGCTACGCCACTACGCGCTGCGCTCCGACGCCGCCCCGGCCAGCGCCGCGAGGCGGCGGGCGAGCAGGCCGGCGGCCTCGCGCAGCTCCGCGGGCTCCAGCACCTCCACCTCGTAGTCCAGGCGTGCCAGGTGCGCGGCGAGCCACTCCAGGCTCTCCCCACCGACGACAAGCACGCACCACCCGTCGCGGTCGTCCTCGACCCGCCCCACCTCAGGCGGCACCAACGCCCGCACCCGCTCGGGCGGGGCGTACACCCGCGCCCGGGCCAGATACCGGTACGGCGCCGCGGTCACCGACCGCTGCACGAAGGTGACCGGATCCGGGTGCTCCCGAGCCCGGAAGCGCCAGGTCGTCGCCACCGCCGTGCCCATCCGATCCAGGCGGAACGTGCGCCAGTCGTCGCGGTCGACGTCCCAGGCCATCAGATACCAGCGCCGACCGGTCGTGACCATCCGGACCGGCTCGACAGTGCGCTCACCCTCCCCGCCGTCGCGGGTGGCGTAGGTGAACCGGACCCGTACGGCGTCCCGGCAGGCCCGTGCGAGTGTCACCAGCAGCTCCGCGTCGATAGCGGCCACCGGGCCGACGAGGGTTTCCGTGGACCCGTGCACCGCCCGCACCTCGGCGCGCAGCCGGGACGGCATCACCTGGTCGAGCTTCGCGAGCGCCCGCAGCGCCGCCTCGGCCGCGCCGGTGACAGTGCCGCCCGACGCGATGCGCAGGGAGATCGCTGTCGCTATCGCCTCCTCGTCGTCCAGGAGCAGCGGTGGCAGCCGGGTGCCCGCGCCGAGTTGGTAGCCGCCGCCGACGCCCGACGTCGCGTACACGGGGTAGCCGAGCACTCGCAGACGCTGCACGTCACGGCGCACACATCGGCTGGTGACCCCCAGTTCGGCGGCGAGTTCGGCGGCCGTCCAGGACGGTCGCCGTTGCAGCAGCGCCAGCAACCGAAGGACCCGCTCGGTCGTCGCCTCGACGGTCATGCGCCGATCGTTGCACCGATAGCGGAACGCATCTGTCCGCTATCCGCGAGAGGCTTCAGATCATGACCAGGAAACAGGGAGCTGACATGGCCCGCGACATACAGATCACATTCGACTGCGCCGACCCGGGCGCGCTGGCGACGTTCTGGGCCGAGGCGCTCCGATACCAGGTGCAGGCTCCGCCCGGCGACTTCGAGTCGTGGGATCAGGCGCTGGAGGCGATGGGTGTGCCGCCGGAGCGCCGCAACGACGCGTCGGCGGTGGTCGACCCGGACGGCTCGGGGCCTCGGGTGTTCTTCCAGCGGGTGCCGGAGCCCAAGAAGGTGAAGAATCGCGTCCACCTCGATGTGCGGGCCGCGCCGGGGCTGGAGGGTGACGCCCGGATGGCGGCCCTGGAGGCGGAGGCGGACCGGCTCGTCTCGCACGGTGCCACCCGGCTCGCTCGGCACGAGCCCGCTCCCCCGCTCGGGGCCGGCCACCTCGTCATGGCCGACCCCGAGGGCAACGAGTTCTGTCTCGACTGATCCGACGTTCACCCAGCTCACTGCCGTCCTCGCCGGGCGTCATGCGAACACGTGTACGTGTCGCCCGGCGCCCACATCCTGCATGCCGACCTGGACGCGTTCTACGCGTCGGTCGAGCAGCGTGACGACCCGCGCCTACGCGGCCGGCCGGTGATCGTCGGCGGCGGGGTGGTCCTCGCGGCCAGTTACGAGGCGAAGGCCCGGGGCGTACGCAGTGCGATGGGCAGCCAGCAGGCACGCCGGCTGTGCCCGGACGCGATAGTGGTGCCGCCGCGGATGTCGGCGTACACGGCGGCGAGCCGCGCGGTCTTCGAGATCTTCCGGCAGACCACCGCCCTGGTCGAGGGGTTGACTGCTGCTGGCGCTCACCCGTGCGGTGCTGCTGGGCCGGGAGCCCGGCGTGGAGATGCCGCTGCTGCCGGATTGACCGATCTGCGTGCCGTGTCCCGGCGACGGCTGCGACCGGAGACACATCACAGCAGGTCGGCGGTTTAACCAGCGGCTGACGGGTGACCCTTGTGGGGTACAGCCTGACAAGGGGGGACCAGAATGTCCGACGACGACACCAGCAACCGTCCGAGCCGCCACGTCGAGCGTCCGCACGACGTGACAGATCCTCTGCTGTGGCAGCTGGCGATCGACGTGCTGAGCGCCCACGAGCCGGACGACGAGGGTCACTGCCGCAACCTCCAGTGCGCCGGGCAGTCCTGGCCGTGCGCGGCCCGCAACGGCGCCGAGCAGTCGCTACGGCTGGCCCGCGGCGCCCCCGACTCGGTCGAGACGACAATCGACGACAGCGACGAGGGTGGACCGGGCTGGCCCGGGGAGACCGCGCCGGCATCCCGCTGGGGCTGGAATGCCGGCCCGGTCGCATCGCACCGAGGCCCGAAGGCGTCCGCCTCCGCGGCGTGACGGCGTTTCCTCGGGTACGAACGCTCGGGGCTGATCCGCCTCAGACGAACGAACGCTCGGCCGGTGAACCGGCCGGGCGTTCGCGCGTCGCGGTGATTGCCGCGCGGCGCCGCCGCACCCCACCGACGGCGACGACCAACAAGACCACTGACAACAGCGCGAACCAATCTCCGGTACGCGAGTAGACAGTGCCCCATCCGCCCGTCGGAGCTGCCGCGACCAGCAGCTCCACGTCACCGGCGGTGGTCGTCTCCGCCACCGTTCTGCCGCCGGGGTCGGTGACCGTCAGCCGGCCGAGCCAGGCGGCGCGGACCACTGTGAGCCCGTTCTCCACACCCCGGACCAGGGCCATCCGGCTGTGCAGCCAGCCGTCGGAGGTGAAGTCCAGGGCCGGGACGAGCAGTATCGTGGCACCTCGTGCCCGATACCCCCGGACCAGGCCCGGAAAGTCGAGGTCCTTGCAGATCGCGACACCGAACCGCCCGTCCACGAGCACCTCGTCGTCGCCCGGTGTCATCCAGTCCTCCAGGCCGGGGACCAGGTGCTGTTTGGTGTACGTGGTGATCGTCCCGTCCGGGTTCAGCACCAGCGCGACGTTGCTCGCCGTGCCGGCCCGTCGGAGCACCGCGCCGACGACCACCCGGGCCTCGGTCTGCCCAAGGGCGTCCACGAGCAGGGGAAGGGTCGCGTCCGTCACGGCGAACACCTTCTCCGGCAACACGACGACGCGCGCCCCCCGGTCGGCCAGACCCGCGACCCGCGGACCATAGCGGGTGAGCAGGTCACGGCCGGCCGGTTCGTCGATCGGGAGTCCGTCCTCGGGCTGCCGCAGGGCGACCAGGCCGACGGTCAGCGGCGCGGCCGGGTCGGGGGAACGGCCCAGTGACCAGGCCGACCATCCACCGGCGCCGAGCAGGAGGGCGAGCAGGCAGGCCAGTGCGGGGCGTCGACCGATCCGGGTCGGTCGGGCACCGCCGAGCAGGGCGGCGAGGGCGATCGGCACGGCGAGCAGCAGGTAGGTGACGCCCCAGACGCCGGTGAGCGCGGTCACCTGGATGACCGGGCGGACGTCGGCCTGCGTGTAGGCGAGGCTCCACCAGGCACCGTTCGGGAGCAGGCGCGACGCGGCGTACTCGCCCAGCACCCACACGGACGGCACGCAGAGGACGGCGGCCACTGTTCGTCCGCGCAGCAGCAGTTCCCGGGCGAGCAGGACCGTGCCGCCGGCCAGGGCGAGGCCGAGCAGGGTCACGCCGGCCACCACGGGCACCGGTAGTCGCAGGGTGCCGCTGTAGTACCCCACCAGGCCGAGCTGACCGGTCGACCAGGCGAGGACCGTCGCGCCGAGTGCGGTCCGCGGGCGGACCCGCAGTGCGGCGAGGATCAGCGGAATCGGGGCGAGCCAGGTCAGCGCGGCAACGGGGTGCAGCCCGGTGCCACCGAGCCAGAGCAGGCCACTGAGCAGCGCGGCGACGATCGTCATCATGCGTCGATCGTGCGGCGGGAGCGGGGTGCGCGGATCGCCGTACGAAGCGGGTGTGATCTGGTCCCGTGGAGGGAGGCGCGGGAGCGCCGGGCGGGACGATACTGCCGACGTGAAGCGGTACGTCAATCTCGCCGTCACCGTGGCCGCCGTCTCCGCGACAGTGCTGCCCGCCCTGGCCGGCGGGCCACGCGCCTGGTGGGTGCTGCCGCTCGCGGTCACGTCGTCGGTGCCGGTGCTGTGGCGCGACAACGCGCTGGTGCCGGTGGCCGTCGTCGTGGGCGTCGCCACGACCGTCTCCGCCGCGCTCGGCGCGCCTCCGCTGCTGCCGGTCGGCCCGCTCGTCTGCCTCTACACGTTCGCGGCACGGTCCGCCCTGCCGATCCGCCTGCTGGGCATCGTGCTCACCGCCGCCGGCCTGGTGGTGTCGCTGCTGTTTCCTCACCCGGACGTGGAGGTGCTGCGGTACCTGTCGGTCGCCTACGTCTTCGCGTACGCCCTGGGCACCAGCGCCCGCGCCCGCCGCACCCAGGCCACCGCGCTCGCCGAACGCGATCGTCGGGTCGCCGGTGAACGGGCGGCGGCTGTGCTGCGCGAACGCACCCGCATCGCCCACGACCTGCACGACATCCTCACCCACGCGGTCGGTGTCATGATCGTCCAGGCGGAGGCGGGTCCGCTCCTGGTCCGCCCCCACCCGGAGCGCGCCGACGCCACGTTCGCCACGATCGCCGCCACCGGTCGGGACGCGGTGGTCCAACTCCGCCGCGCGGTCGGCAGCCTGCGCGAGCCCGCCGACCGCCCACTCGACCAGCCGGGTCTGGCCCATCTCGGCGCTCTGGTCGAACGCGTCCGTGCCACCGGGCTGGACGCCGTGCTCACCGTCGCGTCCGAACCCGTCTCCGGTTCGCGGCCCGAGCCGCCGGCGGGGTATGTCGCCGGATCGCTAGTGGAACCGCCCGCGGACGTCGGGGTCGCCGCCTACCGGATCGTGCAGGAGTCCCTGACCAATGTGGTCCGGCATGCCGGGGCCGGGTCGGTCCGTGTCCTGCTGGACCACACGGCCGAGGCCCTGACCGTGTCGATCACCGATGACGGGCACGGCGATCGGGGCTGCGCCGCCGACCGGCCCGGCTACGGGATCGTCGGCATGCGCGAGCGGGCCCAGGCCTGCGGCGGGACCCTGCACACCGGCCCCGCCCCGGACGGCCGCGGCTTCACCGTCACCGCCACCCTCCCCCTGCGGTCACCGGCGGTGGCCTGATGCTGCGCGTCGTGCTCGCCGACGATCAGGACCTGTTCCGGGCCGGGTTCGCGACGATCCTCGGTGCCGAGCCGGATATCGAGGTGGTCGCCGAGGCCGCCGACGGCGTCGCCGCCGTGCGTGCCGCGCTCGACCACCGGCCCGACGTCGTCCTGATGGACATGCGCATGCCCGTCCTCGACGGCGTCGCCGCGACCCGCCAGGTGTGCGCCGGTACGCCGAGCCGGGTCCTGGCCCTGACCATGTTCGACACCGACGACTACCTGTACTCGGCGCTGCGTGCCGGTGCCAGCGGCTTCCTGCTCAAGGACGCCCCACGGGCCGACCTGGTGAACGCGGTACGCGTGGTCGCCGCCGGCGACGCGTTGCTCGCTCCCGCCGTCACCGCACGTGTGATCGGCGAGCTGCACCGGCGCGGTCACCCGGACCCGGCCCTGGCCGCCGCGGTGACCGCCCTGACCGCCCGCGAGACGGACGTGCTGCGCCTGATCGCCGCCGGTCTGTCCAACGCGGAGATCGCCGCCCACCACCACCTGAGCGAGCACACGGTGAAGACGCACGTGGGCAACCTGCTCGCCAAACTGCACCTGCGCGACCGAGCCCAGGCGGTGGTGGTCGCCTACGAGTCGGGCCTGGTGGTCCCGGGTCACTGACCCCTGCGGCCGGCGGGTCCGCTGCGCGGGAGGCCCGCCGGCCGCAGGGGTCGCGCCTGCTACAGGGTGCGCGCCAGACGGTCGGCGAGCGTCCGGGTGAAGCGGGCCGGGTCGGTCAGCTCACCGCCCTCGGCGAGCACCGCCAGGCCGTAGAGCAGCTCGGCGGTCTCGGTCAGGGCGGTGGGGTCACTGCCCTGCTCGTGGGCCTTGCGCAGCCCGGAGACGAGCGGGTGACCCGGGTTGATCTCCAGGATCCGCTTGGTCGCCGGGATCTCGTGCCCCATCGCCCGGTACATCTTCTCCAGGGTCGGGGTGAGGTCCTGGGCGTCGCCGACGACGCAGGCCGGTGAGGTGGTCAGCCGGGACGACAGGCGGACCTCCCGGACACTGTCGGTCAGGGCGGTGCCCAGCCAGTCGAGCAGCGCGGCGAACTCCTGGCGCTGCTGCTCGCGCTCGGCCTCGGCCTGCTGCTTCTCCTCGTCGGTGTCCAGGTCGATCTCGCCCTTGGCGATGGAGCGCAGCGGCCGACCGTCGTACGTGCCGACCCGCTCGACCCACACCTCGTCGACCTGGTCGGTGAGCAGCAGCACCTCGTGGCCCTTGGCCCGGAACGCCTCCAGGTGCGGGGAGTTCTCGATGGCGGCCCGGGACTCGCCGGTGGCGTACCAGATGTCGCTCTGGCCGTCCTTCATCCGCGACACGTAGCCGGCCAGGTCGGTGGGCTCGGCGGGGTCGTTGGTGGAGGCCACCGACAGGATGTCCAGCAGCGTGTCCCGGTTGTCGGTGTCGTCGATCAGCCCTTCCTTGACCACCGCGCCGAACTCGGTCCAGAAGGTGCGGTAGCGCTCGGCGTGGTTGGCCTTCAGGTCCTTGACGGTGGCGAGGACCTTCTTGACCAGGCGGCGGCGGACGATCTGGATCTGCCGGTCCTGCTGGAGGATCTCCCGGGAGATGTTCAGCGACAGGTCGTGCGCGTCGACCACGCCCTTGACGAAGCGCAGGTAGGTCGGGACGAGCGCTTCGCAGTCGTCCATGATGAACACGCGCTTGACGTAGAGCTGGACGCCTCGGCGGCCCTGCGGGGAGAACAGGTCCAGTGGGGCGTGGCTGGGCAGGAACAGCAGCGCCTCGTACTCGAAGGTGCCCTCGCCCTTCATGTGCACGACCTCGAGCGGGTCGGCCCAGTCGTGGCTGACGTGCTTGTAGAACTCGTTGTACTCGCTGGCGTCGACCTCGTCGCGGGGCCGCGCCCAGAGCGCCTTCATCGAGTTGAGGGTCTGCACCTCGCTGGTGGCGGCCTCGCCGTCGGCGCCCGGGCGCTCGACGGTCATCCGGATCGGCCAGGCGATGAAGTCGGAGTATCGCTTGACGATCTCGCGGATGGTCCACTCGGCGGTGTAGTCGTGCAGGTTGTCCTCGGTGTCGACCGGCTTGAGGTGCAGGGTGACAGTGGTGCCCTGCGGCGCCTCGTCGACGGCCTCGATCGAGTAGGTGCCCTCGCCGGTGGACTCCCAGCGGGTGCCGCCGGTCTCGCCGGCCTTGCGGGTCAGCAGGGTGACCCGGTCGGCGACCATGAACGCGGCGTAGAAGCCGACGCCGAACTGGCCGATCAGGTCCTGCTTGGCGTGGGCGTCGGAGGATTCGCGCAGCTGACGCAGCAGCTCGGCGGTGCCGGACTTGGCGATGGTGCCGATCAGCGCGACCACCTCGTCGCGGGTCATCCCGATGCCGTTGTCCCGCACGGTGAGGGTGCGGGCGTCCCGGTCGACATCGAGGGCGACGTGCAGGTCGTCGGTGTCGGCGACGAGGTCCTTGTCGACAAGCGTGGCCAGCCGGAGCTTGTCCAGGGCGTCGGACGCGTTCGAGATGAGCTCCCGCAGGAAGACGTCCTTGTTCGAGTAGATCGAGTGGACCACCAACTGGAGGAGCTGACGCGCCTCCGCCTGGAATTCCAACGTTTCGGCCTGGTTGCTCACACCGTCTCCCATCTCGGCTCGTGCGGAGGTTCGCGGAAAGGATACGAGTCGTCACCCGCCGCGTGGTGACCGCATCCCGTCGTATTCCCGATCGGGACGGGTCGTCCTGGTGAGATGGCTGACTTTGGCAAACAGAAGTCAGGTGGGATAGCGTCGCCGCCATGAAGATCGCAGGAAGTACCGCCCTCGTCACCGGCGCCAACCGCGGCTTCGGCCGGCACCTGGCCGCCGAACTCCTCGCCCGCGGCGCCACCGTCTACGCCGGCGCCCGCAACCCGGACACCGTCGACCTGCCCGGCGTGACGCCGGTGCGCCTGGACATCACCGACCCCGCCTCGGTGGCCGCCGCCGCCAGGCTGGCCGGCGACGTCAACCTCCTGATCAACAACGCCGGCATCGACACCCGGGCCGATCTCCTCGACGGCGACCTGGACCTGCTCCGGCGGGAGTTGGAGACCCACTACATCGGCACGCTGTCGATGGTCAGGGCGTTCGCGCCGGTCCTCACCGGCAACGGCGGCGGGACGATCCTCAACGTGCTCTCCGTGCTGTCCTGGTTCAGTCACCCGATCCACGGGGCCTACAGCGTCGCCAAATCGGCCGAGTGGTCGATGACCAACGGACTGCGCGTCCAGCTCGCCGACCGGGGCGTCCGGGTCGCCGGCCTACACGTGGGCTACCTCGACACCGACATGGCCGCCGACGTCACCGGCCCGAAGTCCGACCCGGCGGCGATCGCCCGCATCGCGGTGGACGGCATCGAGGCCGACGCGTACGAGATCGTCGCCGACGACCTCAGCCGCCAGGTGCAGGCCGGGCTGGCCGGTGGCGTCGCCGCGCTCTACCCGCAGCTTCCCTGACCCGCGACGCCACAGGACCACGTACGGGCCGCCGCCGACTCCCGCGGCGGCGGCCCGTCCCCGGGTACGCGGGCGACCGTCGTCCCCCGCGTACCCGACTCGACGCACGTCGCTCAGCAGCCACCGCAGCCGTAGAAGAGGATGTCCCAGTGGCTGCCCTCCTTGGTGTAGAGGTTGCCGGAGGGGGCGCGGTACTGGTAGCCGAAGCCGGCGATGTAGCCGACGTAGGCGTAGTTCGCCGAGATGTAGTTCTGGATGCAGGTGCTCAACGCGATGTCGAGCTTGTAGCCGTTCCAGTGGCTGTACGTGCCACCCGCGTGCCCGACCTCGGTGCCGGCGGTGACGGTGACCGCGCAGCCGCTGGCCCGCTTGAAGGTGATGATGCCGTCGATGGTGGCCTGCCGCACCCCGTCGAACGAGGTGCAGGTGGGCACGTTGCGGTCGCTACAGCCGCCGCTGGAGGTCCAGGAGATGCCGGCGGCGCGCAGCTGTGAGGTGGCGCTGGAGTGGCTGATGGCGAAGGCCGGGGCGGCCAGGCCCAGCGCGGCGCCGACCGTGGCGAGGGTGGCCACGAGCAGCGTGAGCACGCGGCGGCGCAGGGTGGGTCGGGTGGATGACATGGCACTCCCGTTCGCATGAGGGGTGAAATTTTGCGAATCAGGGGACGGCCTTGAAGGATTTCTACCAGAGATGGACGGGCGTGACCAGATGTCGGGTGGAGGGGACGCTCGCCGCCCGCCTCCACCCGACGCCCGTCAGCTCGCCTGCAACGTCACGTCGTCGATCACGAAGCTGGTCTGCAACGACGAGTCCTCGGTGCCGGTGAACCGCAGCGTCACCGTCTGCCCGGCGAACCCGGCCACGTTGAAGCTGCGCTGGACGTAGCCGGAGGCGGCGTTGAGGTTCGAGTACGTGGCCAGCGTTGTCGAACCCACCTGCACGGTGAGCCGGTCGTACGCCGTGGAGCCGGTGGTCTCGGCCGTGTCGATGTGCAGCCAGAACGACAGCGTGTAGGTGGCGCAGCCGACCGGCAGGGTCACCGACTGGTACAGGCTCTCGGTGCGGGTGCTGCCGTTGCCGTTGAGCCACGCCTTGTACGACCCGGTCCGGGCCGGCTGGCCGCTGGCGTTGGTGATCACACCGGAGGACGCGGTCCACGGCGTGCCGCCGCTCTCGAAGCCGCCGTTGCCGACCACCTGACCGCCGGCGCAGCTCGGGGTGCCCCCGCTGACCGCGAGTTGCCACAGCGCGTACGCGACACCGTCGGCCGCACGGTTCAGCACAGTGGCGCTGACGTTCGCTGTGGTGTCGCAGGCCCGGTGGTAACACGGGTCGTACGCGGAGTTGGCGGTGCCGCCCCACTTGGCCGCCTGGGAGCTGCTCTTGCGGGCGCTGGCGCCGGCCGCGTAGCCCGAGGTGGGGATGCCGGCCTGCTGGAAGTAGTAGTCGTCGGAGCGGCCCTGACCCTCGACGTTCTCCTCCGGCGACAGACCCAACGAGTCCCAGTACGCCTTCAGTGGCGCCGCCGTGGTCGAGTTGACCCGGTTGATGAAGTAGCCGCCGTTGACCGAGCCGACCATGTCGAAGTTGTAGTAGCCCTTGAGGTAGCCGCGCTGGGTGCTGCTGAGCGAGTTGACGTAGAACCGGGAACCGTTGAGCCCCTGCTCCTCGTCGGTCCACCAGGCGAACCGGACCCGTTTCGTCATCGTCGGGTTCTGCGCGGCCAGGACCAGCGCGTTCTCCAGCAGCGTCGCCGAGCCGGTGCCGTTGTCGTTGATCCCGGGGCCGGCCGAGACGCCGTCCAGGTGCGCGCCGAACATGACGACCTGGTCGGCCGGGCCGCCCGGCCACTCCGCGATCAGGTTGTTCGAGGGGTACGTGCAGCTGGAGCAGTACTGCTCGCTGACGGTGTAGCCGGCCGACTGGAGCCTGGTCTTGACGTAGGTGAGCGAGGCGGTGTAGCCGGCCGAGCCGGCCCGGCGGTTGCCGCCGTTGCTGCTGGCGATGGCGTTGAACTGGGTCAGGTGGGCCTGCACGTTGGTGACGGAGATGTCCGGCGCGGCCAACGCGGCGGCGGACGCGGCGATCGGCCGGGTCACTGTCGCGGTGGTGGGCGACGCGGTCACCGGCTGGGCGGCAAGCGTCACCGTCATCCCGGCGAACACGGCGAGCGCGACACCCGCGCTCAGCGTTCTGCCTCTCATGGGGGCTCCTCGGGGTTGGAGAGATACCCGTGAGACTTACAGATGTCTATGTCGCGAGCATCGGTCGTTCGTTTCGAACCGCCACCGCTTCGACGATAGGTACCGGCGTCGGCACAGGTGAGTAGAGGTGTCAGGATGGGTAGGTAACGCCAGCAGGGGTCGTGGGGCCCGGAACGGGGGCTTGCGATGGGGTCGGGTCGAGCGTGACGGGACCCCGCAGCGACCTGTTCACCGGTGGCGGTGACACCGGCCGGTTGATGGCAGAGCTGGACTGGGCACGCACCCCACTCGGCCCGGTGACCGGCTGGCCGCAGAGCCTGCGCGCCGCGGTCCGGATGGTGCTCTCGTCCCGGTACCCGATGCTGCTGCTCTGGGGGGAGAGCTTCTCCCAGCTCTACAACGACGCGTACTCCGAGTTGATCGGCGACAAGCACCCGGCCGCCCTCGGCGACGACGTGCGGGTCACCCTGGCCGAGGGCTGGGACGTCCTCGCCCCGCTCATCGAGCAGGCCACGGCGACCGGGGTGGCCAGCTGGGTCCCCGCCCTGCGGCTGCTGCTGGAACGGGCCGGCTACCGCGAGGAGGCGTACTTCAGCGTCTCGCACGCCCCGGTCCGCGACGACGACGGCCGCACCGTCGGCGTGCTCACCGTGTGCAGCGAGGTCACCGAGCAGGTGGTCGGCGAACGCCGGCTGCGGCTGCTGCGCGACCTGTCCATTCTCGGCGACGGGCGCACCGTCGACGTGCCCGCCACCGGCGCCCGGCTGGCCGACGCGATCGAGGGCCAACCGCTGGACGTGCCGTTCACCGCCATCTACCTGCGCGACGGCACGGTGCTGCGGCGAGTCGCGTGCACGGGCGGCGACCAGGGGTACGCGGGAGCACTGCCGGACACCGTCGAGTTGGCCGACCCCGGCCCGGTCGCGGACGGGTGGGGGCTGGCGGACGCCGCGCGGGGCCGAGCGACACCGGTGCCCGACGTCGCCGACCGGCTGCCACTGCCCGGCGGCCCGTGGGGCGACCCGGTCCGCACGGCGTTGGCGCTGCCGCTGCCCTCGGGCGGTGAGGATCAGCCGCTCGGTGTCCTGCTGGCGGGGGTCAGCCCCAGCCGGGGGCTCGACGAGGCGTACCGGTCCTTCTACCAACTCCTGGCCCAGCAGATCTCCGTGGCGCTGCGCAACGCGCAGGAGTACGAGCAGGAGCGGCGTCGGGTCGAGGCGCTCGCCGAACTGGACCGGGTGAAGACCGACTTCTTCGCCAACGTCAGCCACGAGTTCCGCACCCCGCTGACGCTCATCCTCGGCCCGCTCACCGACGCCCTCGCCGACGCCACCGCGCCGCTGGCGGCGGTGCAGCGGGAGCGGGTGGAGACCTCCTGGCGTAACGCCACCCGACTGTTGACACTTGTCAACAGCCTGCTCACCTTCTCCAGCCTGGAAGCCGGACGGGCCCGCAGCGACGCCCGCGTGGTCGACCTGGCGGCGCTCACCGCCGAGCTGGCCGGCGTGTTCCGGGCCGCCGTCGAGCGGGCCGGGCTGACCCTCGACGTGGTCTGCCCGCCGCTGCCCCGCCCGGTCACCGTCGACCCGGTCAACTGGGAACGCATCGTCACGAACCTGCTGTCCAACGCCCTGAAGTACACGTTCATCGGCCGCATCCGGGTCGCCCTGGAGGCCGACGACGAGGAGGTCCGCCTCACCGTCGCGGACACCGGCATCGGCATCGCCGAACCGGACCTGCCGAAACTCTTCGAACGCTTCCACCGGGTCCGGGGTGCCCGTTCCCGCAGCCACGAGGGCACTGGCATCGGCCTGGCCCTGGCGTACGAGTTGGCCCGGCTGGAGGGTGGTGAGGTGCGGGTGGCGAGCCGGGTGGGTGTCGGCAGCACGTTCACCGTGGCGCTGCCCTGGTCCGCGGCTCGCCGCACGGCGGTGAGCGAGCCGCCGCCGGTCGGACGGGGCGACGCGGCCCGTGCCACCGCCCAGGAGGCGATGGGCTGGCTCACCGAGCCGGGCGACGACCCGACCACACCCGGCGACGCCTCCGGTCCGGCAGTGGACGAGCTGGCCGGGGCGCGGATCCTCGTCGCCGACGACAACGCCGACATGCGGGCGTACCTCAGTCGACTGCTCAGCGGGCAGGGCTGGCGGGTCCGGGCCGTCACCGACGGCCGGCAGGCCCTCGACGAGGTCCACCGCGACCGTCCGGACCTGGTCCTCACCGACGTGATGATGCCGGTGCTGGACGGCTTCGACCTGGTCCGCCGGCTCCGTGCGGACCCGGCGACCCGGTCTCTGCCGGTGCTGGTGCTCTCCGCCCGTGCCGGCGGTCAGGCCAGCGTGGAGGGCCTCACCCTGGGCGCCGACGACTATCTGGTGAAGCCGTTCGCCGCGGCGGAGCTGATCGCCCGGGTCCGGGCCGGCATCCGCCGGGCCCGCCGCCACTCGGCCGTCGCCGCCACCGCACCGACTGTCGACGCGGCGTCGGCGCGGCCCGACCCCCGCAACGCCGTCGCGCCGCCCCGGACGGTCACCGCCGGGCGGGACGCGCCGGTGCTGGCGCAGGCCCCGACCGACCCGAGCGGGCTGGGCGACATCCTGGACGTCGGGTGGACCTACCCGTCCACACCCACCTCGGCGGCGGCCATGCGTCGGGACGTCCGGCTGACGCTTGACGACCTCGACGTCGACCCGGACGTGTTGGAGGATCTTCTGCTCGCCGCGTCCGAGGCGATGAACAACGCGGTCGAGCACGCGCAGCGGCCCAGCCGTCCGGAGGTGCGGGTCCGGCTCCAGGTGGGCGGCGGGCTGATCCGGATCTCGGTGCGCGACTTCGGCACCTGGCGGGACCGCCGCCCGGCGATGGATCGCGGGCGCGGCGCGTTGCTGATGAACGCCTACGGCGACGTGCGGCTGGTCTCCACCGCCGAGGGGACGACGGTGACCATCGAGCGCCGGTTGGACGATCCGGCCTGAGCCAGCCCGGCCCGAGCCGACCCTGCGTGGTCGGGCCTGCGCGTCAGAGGCGGCGGCCGTCGGCGTCGCGGGCCATGATGCCGTCGAGCCGCTCCCCCGGGACCAGCGTGGCCGGCTCGAACCAGAAGATCACCACCTGCTTGTCGAGACTCCACCGGGCCAACCGGGCATCGACCTGCCGACCGTCCACGGTGCCGATGATCCGGACGGCGGGGCCGACGAAGTAGCCGAAGGTGGGCACCGGTTCGGCGGACAGGCTCTCGTCGTAGCCGATCTCGTGGAAACCGGCGCTGCGGTCGGACCCTTCGACGTCGTTGACCAGGATGTCCGTTGTCAGCAGGCCGTCCGGATCCTGGCGACCGGCGGCCAACCCGATGGTCACCCCCGGCTCGCCGGGCACCGACACCCCGACCATGTAGTAGACCCGGCGGTCGGCGCCGTGCCGCACCCCGCTGTCGATCAGCTGGCCCTGCGGCTTCGGGGCCGGGACGTCGCGGACCTTCGTCGGCGGTGGCGTGGGCTTCATCGCGTCCGGCACCATCGGCGAGACACCGGCCGATGACGAACCGACGGCGACCGGCGGTGGGCGCTCGGGGCCGGACGGGTCGCCCGGTCGGGCGACGACCCCCACCACGACGACGGCGGCGACCCCGGCCGCGAGCGTCGCCGCTCCCGCTCCGGCAACCCGCCGACGGGTACGCAGCCGCCGCCCCTCGCGCATCACCAGGTCCAGGTCGAGCATGGTGTCGGGGCGCTCGGTCGCCCGCATGGCGTCGCGGAGCCGTTCCCACTCGCTCATCGACGCGTCTCCTCGTCGGCCGTCCGCGGCGCGGCGGCGCGCAACTTCTCCAGTGCTCGCGAGCTGGTGCTCTTGACCGTGCCCACGGACACGGCGAGTTCCCGGGCCACCTGCGCCTCCGGAAGGTCGAAGTAGTAGCGCAACACGACGATGGCCCGCTCACGAGGGCTGAGCGCGCCCAGGATGCTGATCAACCACCGCCGGGTGGCCACCTCGTCGGCCACGTCGTGACGCCGCTGTTCCGGCACCTCGTCGGTCGGATACTCCCGCATCGGTCGCCGCCACCCGTCGACCAGGTGGTTGACCAGGGTGCGGCGGGCGTACCCGTACGCGTCGTCGTCGTGGACCCGCGACCAGGACGCATAGGTGCGGACCAGTGCGGTCTGCGCGGCGTCCTCGGCCTGGTGGTGGTCGCCGGTCATCAGAAACGCGGCATGCACGAGTCGCGCGGACGCCGCCCTCGCGAACTCGACGAACTCCGCGTCACCCCGCGCCACCGTGAACCCTCCCCGTGCCACCACCGCTAGGGACGGGCGAGACCGGCGAAAGGTTGAGCCACAATCACCTCAACCTTTGGCCGTGGTCACCCGTCTTCTCCTCCGCTGCCGCCGATCGGCACGCGAGGGGAGAGACATGTTGACGAAGGTTACCCGCCGATGGCGTACCGCCTCGGGGGCGTCACTGCTGATGGTGGCGCTGCTCACCGGGTGTGGTCCGACAACCACCCGGCGGGCCGACCCCCTCGCCGCCACGCCGGCGCCCAGCCGGCCGACACCGACGACCACCGCCTCGGGTCGGCCGACCGGAGTCGCCGGTGTCCCACCCAGGTCCGCGTCCGCCGCCCCGGTCGCCTACCCCGCCTCCGGCAGCAACCGCTGGTCGACGGCGTCCGCCGAGGCGGCCCCGGCACACGGGACCGGCGGTCGGTTGTTGCGCTACCGGGTCGCCGTGGAACGCGACATCCGGGGCCTGCCGGTGGGCGACGTCGCCACGGCGATCTCCGCGACGTTGAACGACCCCCGCGGGTGGACGGCCGGCGGGGCGTGGCGGCTGCGCCGGGTGGGTGCCGGTGACCCGACCGACTTCACCATCTACCTGGCGACCCCCGACACCCGTGACACGCTCTGCCAGGACCTGCCAGACGCCTACACCTCGTGCCGCAACGGTGCCCGGGTGGTGCTCAACGTGGCGCGCTGGGTCAAGGGGGTGCCGGGCTACGGCGCGAGCCTGACCACCTACCGGGAGTACATGGTCAACCACGAGGTGGGGCACAAACTCGGGTTCGGTCACGAACGGTGCCCCGGGCGGGGCCAGCCGGCGCCGGTGATGCAGCAGCAGACGTTGGGCCTGCACGGCTGCACGGCGAACGCCTGGCCGTACCCGAAGGGCACGGTCCGCTACAGCGGGCCGGTCGGCGCGTACGACGACGACATCCCACGGCGCGAGGGCGCGTACTCGGCGCCCTGATCCCCGACGACCGGAGGCCGTTGCCTCAGGTGCGGCGACGCTCCTGTTCGAGTCGCTCGTCCAGCCGACCCAGTTCGTAGATGTCGTTGAGGCTGGTCGGCAGCCGCCGGACATTGTCCGGCGCGGCCTCGTGACCCGGCTCGGGGTCGAGACCCGGCTCGGGGTCGAAACCCGGCTCAGGGTCGCGGGCCGGCTCGGGGCCGGGAGACGGCGCGGCGGGGCCGCGAGACAGCACGGGGCCGCGAGACAGCGCGGGCGCGGCGGCCGCCCGACGGCGGCGCAGGAACAGCAGTGCCAGCACCGCGAGGGCGGCGGCGACCAGCAGGGAGTACGCGAGGGGCCACCCGTCGCGAGCGGGGCTGACGAGTACCGGCGAGGCAGCCGAAGCGGGGGTGCCGGCGCCGTCGCGCGGGGGCACGGTGGCCTCGCGGGTGCCCGTGCCCGTGTCCGTGCTGGTGGCGGGGCCGTTCGGGGCGGCGGGGCCCGCCGGTGCGCGGACAGCGACCGACGACCCGACGGGCGCAGGGGTGGCGCTGGGCCCCGGCGGGGTGGGGCGGTCGGTGGCCGTCGGTGACCCGGGCGTGGCCGTCGGGGTGGCGAACGGCGTCGCGCTCGGCGTCGCGCCGTTGCCGAGCAGGTCGTCGACGATCCGGCCGACGCCACCGAGGAGGTCCCCCACCGGGTCCGAGGTGGCCGACGGGGACGGCGCGGGCGCGAGGGCCACTGTCAACATGAGGGCGACGACGGCAGGCACGGGTCCACCTCCGGGGTGTCGGTGTGTCCGGCACCGTACCGCAGGGGGAAAAGGTGTGGGTGACCCCGTCCGGCCGTCGGCGGGGACGCGACCCGCGCGTCCCCGCCGAGGTGTCCCGGATGGTCCGACGGGCAGACCGCCGACCTGGGTGGAGGTCCACCGTCGGTCCGATGTCCTAGGCTCCGGCCCAGGTGTACGTCGTGCTTGCCGGTGCGGCCAGGGTGCCGGCGAACAGCGAGTTCACCCGGCTCGCCTCGGCCGAGCTGGGGTTGGCGTTGCGGCAGGAGACCGGGGCGCTGCTGCCGGACATCAGGTCGGAGCAGAGCCCGGTGCGCCGGTCCGGCAGGCCCAGGATGTGGCCCAGCTCGTGGGCGGCGATGCGGTTGCGGTCGTAGCCCTGGTTGACGGCCGTGCGGCCCATCCAGATCCGGCCCGAGCCGAGGCCGGTCGGCTGCGCGCGGGGCCAGCCGTCGTCGACGTAGATGGTGATGCTGGCCGGGGTGCCGGGCTGGAGCCGGACGGTGCTGACCCGGCTGTTCCAGATCTGCGCGGCCTGGTCGAAGTTGGTGCGGAACTCACCGGTCCGGCTCGCGTCGTAGTAGACGGTGCGTACGGCGGCGGCCGGCGCACCGGTGGTGAGCTGCACCCCGGCTGCCGCCAGGATCGCCACCAGCATGGCCAGCGTCGTCCGTAGCACTTGTCGTCGCAACATCACGCACTCCCCTGCGGTCGTCCGGCGACCATCAGCCAGCCGCCAGTCATCGATATAGGTCAATGCTAGGGCGATGGCTGCCGATGTCCGGCATAGCGGAAGAGTCATACCGGCGCGGTCGACGGACCCACCGGTGTTCACCTGGGTCGGGACTCGGCCGTCATCATCCGGTTGGACGAGCAATGGCGATGATCGGCCTTTTCCATGTGCGACGGACACCTCGCGACGCCTAGGAAGGACCCATGACCAACGAGGTGACCGTTCCCCTGCTGCCCTGCGCGTCCATCGACGACATCGTCACCTTCTACGAGGTTCTCGGCTTCCGCACCACGTACCAGCAACGCAAGCCCAACCCGTACGTGGCGTTGCGACGCGACGATCTGCATCTGCACTTCTTCGAGATGGCCGGTTTCGACCCCGAGCAGTCCTACGGCTCCTGCCTGGTCCTCACCTCGGACATCGCGGAGCTGCACCGGGCATTCGCCGCGGGAATGCGGACCGCGTACGGCAGGGTCCTGGTGTCCGGGACACCGCGGATGACGCGTCCCCGGGCGCGACGAAACTACGACGGCGTGGGCGGGTTCAGCGTCATCGACCCGGGCGGCAATTGGATCCGCGTGGTCCAGAACGTCGCCGAAACGCCCGCGGTGGCGACGGTGCCGCCCGGGCGGCTCGCGAAAGCCCTGGCGAACGCCGTCGTGCAGGGCGACTCCAGGGGTGACGTCCAGCAGGCCATCCGAATCCTCGACAGCGCACTCGCCCGCCCACAATCCGATGACGACCCGGTCGCGCAGGTGGAGGTCCTCGTCTACCGCGCCGAGCTGGCAATGGTGCTGCGCGACCAGGAGACCGCACGGGAGATGCTGGCCCGCGCGGACGCCGTCGTACTCAGTGCCGACGAGACCCGGCGAGCGGCGCCGACGTTCGAAGCCGCAGCCGACCTCTCGGCGGCGATGCGGTAGGCCGACGAGGGCGGTCAGACGTGCGGGGTGGGCCGGTAAACGAGCTCCTGGGTCCGGCCGTCGAGGGTCCGGCTCTCGATCAGCTCCAGGTCGAAGTCGGCCGCACCGGAGAAGATCGGCTCGGTGCCGGTCTTCCCGGTGATCACCGGGAAGACCGTCACCTGGACGAAGTCGACAAGGCCGGCGGCCATCAGCGCCCGGTTCATCGACAGGCTGCCGTGCGAGCGCAGGGGCACGTCGGACTCCTCCCTGAGCCGGGCGACGACATCGACGGCGTCGCCGCGCGCGACAGTCGCGTCCGGCCAGTCGAGGGGCTCCTGCACCGTGTTCGACACCACTGTCGCCGGGAGGGCCCTCATCCGGGTCACCCAGGCGTCGCGGACGTCGGACTCCTCGGTGCTCGCGGCCAGCATCTGCGCGAACTCCCGGTACGTGCGGGCCCCGAAGACCATGCGCTGCTCCGCGCCGTACGTGGCGAGGCGGTGCGCGAGCAGCTCGGGGCCCTGCTTGCCCCAGTAACCACCCCAGTTGCCGCTGGCGCTGCCGAAGCCATCGAGGCTGGAGAAGACGTCGAAAGTGTAGGTGGCGGTCATGATGCGCTCCTGGTGTGGGTGAGTGCGGCACGACGTGTCCGCAGGTGGGCGTGCTCGATGTCGTTGCTGGTCAGTGCCATGGCCTGGTCGTAGGCGGCTCGGGCCTCGTCGTCGCGTCCGAGCCGGACCAGCAACTCGGCTCGGGTGGCGGGCAGCCGGTGGTAGCCCGGGAGGTCGAGGCCCGCCAACTCGGCGAGGGCCACCGCCGGTCCGTGCACCTCGGCGACGGCGACCGCGCGGTTGAGCGCGACGACCGGGGTCGGCGAGAGCGCGAGGAGCTGGTCGTACAGCGCCAGGACCTGTGACCAGTCGGTGGCGGCGCCGTCGGTGTGCACAGCGCCGATCGCGGCCTGAATCTGGTACGGGCCGGGCCGGTTGCGCCGCAGACATCGCCGGACCAGGTCGTGCCCCTCGGCGATGAGCGCCCGGTTCCACAGTGACCGGTCCTGGTCGGCCAGCAACACCAACTCCCCGGTCGGGCCGAGCCGGGCGGGGCGGCGTGCCTCGGTCAGCAGCAGCAGGGCGAGCAGGCCCAGCACCTCGGGTTCGTCGGGCATCAGCGCGGCCAGCTCGCGGGCGAGTCGGATCGCCTCGGTGCACAGGTCCGTTCTGATCAGGGGGCCGGCGGTGGACGCGTAGCCCTCATTGAACATCAGGTAAAGCACGGTGAGCACGTACGGCAGGCGGTCCGGCAGCTCGTGGTCGGCGGGTACCCGGTAGGGGATGCCCGCGTCGCGGATCTTCTTCTTCGCGCGCACGATCCGCTGCGCGATCGTCGACTCCTGGGTCAGGTAGGCCCGGGCGATCTCCGGTACGTCGAGACCGCCGAGCAGGCGAAGCGTGAGGGCGGTCCGGGCGTCCGGGCCGAGCGCCGGGTGGCAGCAGGTGAAGATGAGTCGCAGCTGGTCGTCTTGCACCGGTCCCACCTCTCGGGGCTGGTCCTGGTGGTGCAGCAGCAGGGCCTGGGCGTGCCGGGCCTCCCGGGTCGACTCCCGGCGGAGCCGGTCGATCGCCCGGTTACGGGCGGTGGTCACGATCCAGGCACCCGGGTTCGGCGGCGGGGTCTGCCACTTCTGCACGGCGGTGGCGAAGGCGTCCTGGACCGCCTCCTCGGCGAGGTTGAGGTCACCGAGGAGGCGGGTCAGGGTGGCGACACAGCGGCCGTACTCCGCGCGGTAGATACTCGCCAGGTCCATGTCGGGTGACCGGCTCCCGTTCAGGCCTGGGACAGGTCGTCGAAGGGGCGTACCTCGATCGGGCCGCAGGCCGCCGCGCACTTCTCGGCCCAGGCCAGCGCCTGGTCCAGGTCCGCGCACTTGATGACCCAGAACCCGGCGATGTGCTCCTTCGTCTCGGCGAACGGCCCATCGCTCATGGTGGTGGCGCCGTTCTCGATCCGAACGACTGTGGCGCTGTCCGGTGACCGGAGCCCTCCGGCGAAGACCCAGGCGCCGCTGGCCTGCATCTCGTCGTTGATCCGGCCGGTCTCCCGGAACATGGTCTGCATCTCTTCGTCGGACGGGTCCGGCTCACCCTCGACGACGTGCACGGACAGCAGGTACTGCTTCATGACGATCCTCCGTTGATTCGATGGTGGAATGGGCGGTCGGTCAGGCGGCCAGGCGGCGCGCGACAGCAGGGACAACGATCGCGGCCGCGACGAGGTGAGTGAGCATCAGCAGCGCCCTGGTGGCCGCCCCCGCGTCGACGATCACATCCGGCACCAGCGACAGGACCGTCAGCACCACAGTGGTGCGAACGAACACGCGCCGCGGGTGCCGGGCGAAGCGCGACAGCACCGCGGCGAGGATCACCCCGACCAGCGAGAACGCCGCGGTCAGCACACCGAAGCCCGACACCGGAATCGGCGCGTCGGCCACGTCGAGGCTGATCCCCGCCGCGCGGCCAAGGGCGGCGACGGCCATGGTGGCGGCGCTCGCGGCGACCGTGGCGGCGATACCGGTCCGGATCAGCGCGCCGACGGTCGACGTGGTGGCGGGAGTGGTGGTCGCTGTGCTGGTCATCGTGCCCTCCGGTGGGGTGTGTGGCCCGCCGCGGTGGCGGGCTCTCACCAGAGCTACGAACTGAACCGATCCCGATCGACAGGTACGCCAAATATTTTTCCCCGATGTGGCGAGCGCGCTCAGGAAGGGCGGTAGACGAACAGCGCCCAGAGGAGTGGAACGGCGGCCATCGGCGCCACGCACAGGGCACCGATGCGCACCCAGGACGGCAGGCTGGCTCTGCGGGCCAGAACGACGGCCGCCACGCCGTAGCCGCCCGCCAGTAGCGCGGTCGGCAGTGACGCCCACGGCTCTGGCCCGCACTCCGACCGGTCCTGCACGAAGGGGGGCCGGCACGGCTCGGACGGGGCCATGGCCGTGGCCAGCGTCATGCCCGACAGGCACATGATCGGCAGTAGCGGGACCGCCAACAGCACGAGTGTGACAGCCACCCCGACGCTGGTGCGGCGCCGCGGTGTCGTCCCGCGCTGCTGCCCGTCAGCGCCGCCCCTGCTCCCACGATCGGTCACCGTCGCCCCCGCGATGCCAAGGTGATCCGTTGTCACATGGCCGCTCGGATCCAATCTCGACAATGGCATCGTAGTGCGGTCCCGCACGTCACTCGCCGCGTCGATCATGGAGTTGTGCTGGGCGACAAGGCGACCATTCGCCGCTACATCGGGCACCACAACTCCATGATCGACGCGGTCGACCACTCCGGAAGCTAGGCCTCGTCGGCCAGGTGCCAGATCTCTCGCATCGGGGCCCACCAGTCCCCCGAGCCGGGCTCGGCGATCGACTCCTGACACGGGTCGGTCAGCTTCCACCACTCCTGCGTCTGCGGGTCCGCCGCGATCAGCCGCAGGTCGGCCTCGTAGTCGTCGCCGACGTACTCGTAGTAGCCGAAGAGCAGGTCGCCGTGGAGAAAGATGGTGTAGTTGCGGAAGTTCGCCTCCCGCAGCGTCTGCTCGACGCTCGGCCAGACGTCGGCGTGTAACCGGAGATAGGTTTCCCGCTGCTCCGGGCGGAGTCGGATCACGCAGCCATGACGTTGCACGTCGTGCCCCCTCGTGTGAGCTGGTCGGTTCGAGCTGGCCCGGGGGCCACGGTCAACGACCCCACACCGTCCGCCGGCCGGTGGCCGTGGTGGACGATGCGCGCTGACCACCGGACCAGGCCGTGTGCCGGTCCGAGCGACCGATGATCTCAGCAGCCCGCGTCGAGATCAACACTCCGCCGGTGCGAGGTGTCCACGCGGAGCGACCACGCCACCCAGGCCGTCGTAGGCGATCCGCGTCGACCTGAAGACGCTGCCCAGGTGTTACGGGGCACGAGGTTGACGACGCCCGCTCTGGAACCTGGTTGCATGATGACCGGTGGGTTTGAGTAGTGTTTGCAGCATGTCGAGCCCTGAGGCATCCAAGGTGGGGGCTTGCGGTCACGCCGCCAGCCCCCTTGAACCACTGAGTTCATAGCCCGCTTCCCAGCAGCCTTTGCTGCGTGGGTATGTGCGCGCACCCTTGGGCGCTGGCCGCGGTGACGAGACGTCTCCTCGTTCTCTCTCACCTCGGAGTTCTCGATGCCTCTGCCGCTGTACCTGCTTGCCGTGGCGGTCTTCGCCATGGGCACCTCGGAGTTCGTGCTTGCCGGCCTGGTGCCGGACATCGCCGCAAGCCTCGACGTGTCGGTCGGGGCCGCCGGGCTTCTGACCTCGGCCTTCGCTGTCGGGATGATCGTCGGCGCGCCGCTGATGGCGGCGCTTGCGCGCCGTTGGCCCGCCCGGGCCAGCCTGTTGAGCTTCGTGCTGGTTTTCGCCGTGGCCCACGTCGTGGGCGCCCTCACGACGAGTTTCGCAGTTCTGCTCCTCACCCGCGTGCTCGCGGCCCTGGCCAACGCCGGCTTCCTGGCGGTGGCACTGAGCACCGCGACCACGCTCGTCGCGACTGATCAGAAAGGGCGCGCGCTGGCGGTGCTGCTCTCGGGTACGACGGTGGCCACCATCGCCGGCGTTCCCGGCGGTGCAGTGCTCGGCACGCTGCTTAGCTGGCAGGCGACCTTCTGGGCGATCGCACTGCTCTGCCTCCCCGCTGCCTACGGTGTCATGAAGAGCACCCCAGGCCGTGCCGGAAAGCCCTCTCAGGGCACTCCGGCTGGCTCGTCTCTTCGGTACGAGATCGCCCAGCTCGCGATGCCCCGGCTGATCCTGGCCATGCTGCTCGGTGCCCTGGTCAACGCTGCCACCTTCGCCACGTTCACCTTCCTGGCACCGATCGTGACTGACACCGCCGGCCTGGGCGACCTGTGGGTCTCGGTCGTGCTGGTGCTCTTTGGCGTCGGGTCCTTCGTCGGCGTCACCCTCGCGGGACGGCTCTCCGATCAGCGTCCCCGCATCGTGATCGCAGTCGGTGGCCCGTCGCTGTTGCTCGGCTGGGTCGCGTTGACGACCCTGGCTGCCCAGCCGGTGGCGCTTCTGCTCCTCGTGTTCGTGCAGGGCACGCTCTCCTTCGCAGTGGGCAGCACCCTGATCGCCAGGGTGCTCTACGAAGCAGCAGGCGCCCCCACCATGGGAGGGTCGTATGCGACCGCGGCGCTCAACATCGGGGCCGCTGGCGGCCCCGTCGCTGCGGCAGCGACCCTCGGGACCAATGCCGGCGACCTCGGCCCGGTCTGGATCAGCGGCCTCCTGGTTACGGTCGCACTGCTCATCGCCCTGCCACTCCGGCGATTCATGACACCCCGCGTCGGTCAGACGATCCGATGACCCACGCGAACGCTCCGCTGAGCTTCGAGGGACGACGGCGACTCACTCGCTGGCGTCGCCACGGTGCACTCGGACTCCACGACCGGCCCTCGGCCCGCATGCCAGTGCTACAAACGGCGCAACATCCATGGACAGAACCTCTAGATGATCTATTCCAGGGGTCCGGGGCGTGTGTCAAGGCCGTCTGGACTCCGCCTCGGCTCGACCGAGGACCTTGACACACGCCCTAACCGCCGAACGCCCGTCGGTCGGTCACGTGTCGCGGCGAGTTGAACCTCCGCGGACGACAGGGACCAGATGCTCCCGTACGGGCACGACCTCGGGCCGGCTTCACCCGCGATCGCTGGAGACTTGGCTGCGACACTGACAGTTCGACCTGGTCAGGGACGTCTGCGAGGTGCAGTTCGGCCACGGTCCGCCGCAGGTGCTCCACGGCGCCGGTGACGCCACCTGACCGGCAGTGCTGCGTCGCAGTCGCCCCGGTGGACGGCTCGTTCGACGATGGCATGAATCCGAGGACGGTGCAGGTCATCGTCTCAATCAATCCTTGAGGCGCGTTCTGGCGTCCCGGGCGGGGCGTTCAGGCCGGACTCCAGTAGTCGACGAAGCTGACTGGGAGGCTGGATGCCCGACACTGGACGCCCTCCGTTGATCACCAACGAGGGGACGCTGGTGACGCCGTGGGCGACCGCCTGACGCCGATCGGCTCGGACGTCTTGGGCGTAGTCGTCGCCGGCCAGGACCGCGCGGACCTCGGCGTCAGCGAGTCCCGCATCGCCGCCGAGGCGGCGCAGAACCTTCGGGTCAGCAACGTTGAGCCCGTCGGTGTGGTAGGCGCGCAGCAGCTGTTCCACCATCTGCTCCGCTCGGCCTCGGTCGGCGGCGAGGTGGCACAGTCGGTGCGCGTCGAAGGTGTTGACCGGCCGAGCCCGACGCAGGTCGATCGACAGACCTTCCGCAGCGCCCAGAGCCTCGATTGTGGCTATCCGAGCTGGCGCCTGATCGCCCCACCAACCAGCCATGGCCTCCGCAGCAGTCGGACCCGGGCTCCGGCCCTCCTCGGGTGCGAGCTCATAACTGCGCCAAACGACCCGCACCTTGTCCCGCTCGGTGACGTGCGCCAGCGCGGCGGTCAGGCGTCTCTTGCCGATGTAGCACCACGGGCACAGCACATCGGCGTAGACCTCTACTCTCATGAGCATCCTTCGGTGAGGTGGCTGTCGGCCACCGGCGGCCGCCCCGACTGGCGTTCTCCCATCGAGCGTCCGCCGGTGTGGGCCGCTCGGTCAGGCGTCGAGACGCTGTGGGCCGGGACCGATCTCGCGCACGACGGTGTAGGTCGGAACGCCGCTCATGCGCGCTTCGGCCTTGCCGGACAGACCTTCCAGAGCCTCGCGGATGGCGGCCATCCGGCCCTCACTGTCCGAGGTATCCACGAAGTTGCGGTAGTCCGCCTCGCTAGCCCAACGCACGATGTTGTACACCCGGGTGCCGTCCGTGCTCACGTGGAAGCAGGCGGACTGGTAGCCAGGATAGAAGCGCACCCAGCGCTCCTGGATCTCCGCGAAGACTGCTACCAGCTCCTGTTGCGTATCGGGGCCGTCGACCGTGTAGTCGATTATCGAGTAGAAGGCGGTATCCCTGTCCATGTACACACTCCTCAACATGCGGCAGGCCTGGTGCCATCCTGCAACCTCAACCAGGGTTGAGATCAAGAGCTACTGCGGCACCGATGTCGTGGCGCGTGGACCGCGCCTACAAGATCGCCGGCCGCGCTGATTCCGACCACCTGATTCATCCGACGGACTCCGGGCCGAAACGCAATCGTTTCCCCGCCAGGGTGCGACGCACCTCACGAAAACCTGCACGATCACACCACCGCGAACTAGTGTCAGTACGACATCGTTTCGCGGGGGGTGCGGGCATGCTGGGTGGTCAGCAGGTGGGAGCGGGTGCCGGGGTCCCGGCGGCCCGGGTGCCCCGCTGCACCGAGGGCGACCTGTTCGCCGTGGTCATCGACCTGCTGCGCGAGGTCGGCTTCGACCGGATGACCATCGACGCCGTCGCCGCCCGTGCCCACGTCAGCAAGGCCACCATCTACCGGCGCTGGGACGGCAAGGCCGAGCTGGTCGTCGCCGCCCTGCGCGACCGGCACGTGGGTGTGCACAACCCGCCCGACACCGGCACCCTGCGCGGCGACCTGATCGAGCTGCTGCGCGCCACGGCCGCGATCTGCGTGGCCGACTGCGACCTGATGCAGGCGTTGACCTTCGCCATGCGGACCAACCCCGAGCTGGAACGCCTGGTACGCCACCAGGTGCTGCCGGCCGGGCGGGTGGCCAGCACCGCCATCCTGGTCCGGGCCGCCGCCCGGGGGGAGATCCCGCCGGAGGCCGGCGAACGGGAGCTGTTCCACGATCTCGCGCCCGCGCTCACCATGTCCCGCCTCGTCGCGCACGGCCTGCCCGCCGACGACGCGTTCCTCACCCAGGTCGTCGACCAGGTGCTCATCCCGGTCCTCCGCTACCAACCCGACCGCCCGTCACAGGCCTGACTCACCGACATCCGCAACACGGAAGGCTTCACCATGCCCGGAACCACCTCGACCGCACCTGGCGCACCCGGCGCCGGGGCGTCGACAGGCGCGCCGCACCCGCGGCGCTGGATCGCGTTGGCGGTCATCGCGGTCTCGCAGCTGATGGTCGTCCTGGACGCCACCATCGTGAACATCGCACTGCCGCAGGCCCAGTCCGACCTGGGCATCACCGACGCGAACCGGCAGTGGGTGATCACCGCCTACACGCTGGCCTTCGGCGGGCTGCTGCTGCTCGGCGGCCGGATCGCCGACTACTGGGGCCGCAAGCGCACCTTCCTGGTCGGCATGACCGGTTTCGCGCTCGCCTCCGCCCTGGGTGGCCTGGCCACCACCGGCGGCATGCTCTTCGCCGCCCGCGCGTTGCAGGGCGCGTTCGGCGCGCTGCTCGCCCCGGCCGCGTTGGCGCTGCTCACCGTGCTGTTCACCGAGGCCACCGAGCGGGCCAAGGCGTTCGCGGTGTACGGCGCGATCGCCGGCGGCGGGTCCGCCGTCGGTCTGCTACTCGGCGGGGTGCTCACCGAGTACGCCGACTGGCGCTGGTGCCTGCTCGTCAACATCCCGGTCGCCGCCATCGCCATCGCCTTCGCGATCCCGCTGGTGCCGGAGAGCCGGGCCCACGGCAACACCCGCTACGACGTGCCCGGCGCGGTCGTGGTGACCGCCGGCCTGGTCTCCCTGGTGTACGGCTTCACCAAGGCCGCCGAGGACGGCTGGGACGCCGCCGCGACGCTCGGCTTCATCGCCGCGGGCGTGGTGCTGCTCGCCGTCTTCGTGGTGATCGAGCTGCGCTCCAGCCACCCGCTGCTGCCGCTGCGAATCATCCTGGACCGCAACCGGGGCGGGGCGTTCCTCACCTCCACGCTGATCGGCGCCGGCCTGTTCGGGGCGTTCCTCTTCCTGACCTTCTACTTCCAGGTGGTGTTGCAGTACAAGCCGCTGGAGGCGGGTCTCGCGTCGCTGCCGGTCACCGCCGGTGTGCTGGTCGCCGCGGGTGGTGCCAGCCAGCTGATGCCGCGACTGGGCGCCAAGCCGCTGATGCTCGCCGGTGCCGTGCTCGCCGCAGTGGCCATGCTGGTGCTGACCCAGATCGACGTGGACACCTCGTTCCTCACCCACCTGCTGCCCGCCCAGGTGATCCTGGGCCTGGGGCTGGGCTTCACCTTCGTGCCGCTGTCCAGTCTCGCCCTGGTCGGGGTGCCGGAGCACGACGCCGGTGCGGCCAGCGCGACGCTCAACGCCACCCAGCAGGTCGGTGGTTCGCTGGGCACCGCACTGCTGAACACCTTCTACACCAGCGCGGTCGCCGCGTACCTGGTCGGCCGGGCGCCGAACCCGGTCAACCAGGTCGCGGGCCTGGTGCACGGCTACCGCGTGGCGTTCGCGTGGGGCGCGGTGCTGATCATCCTCGCCGGACTGGCGACCCTGTTCCTGGTGAAGGTGCGCAAGGAGGACATCCCGACCGGCAGCACCGTGCACATGGGCTGAGCCGACCGATGTGGCCGCCGGTCGGACGCCCCGAACGTGGGGGACCGGCCGGCGGCCGTGTCCGGTGCCGTCCCGACCATCGTCGAAAATCCGTTTGAGGAGATCCATGCCGACCCCTGCTGACCAGATCATCACCGCTCTGCGTGCGGGCCACGAGGAGCTTGCCGCGCTCGTCCGCGACCTCAAGGAAGACGACCTGCTCCGCCCGTCGGGAGCCAGCGAGTGGCAGGTGTCGCAGGTGCTGAGCCACCTGGGCAGCGGCGCCGAGATCAACCTGGCGACGCTGGACGCCGCCCGCACCGGCACGCCCGGCCCGGACGGCGACTTCAACCGTGGCGTCTGGGCGCGCTGGGAAGCGATGTCCCCGGCCGAGCACGCCGCCGGGTTCCTGGCCGCCAACGAGCGGCTGGTCGAGGCGTACGAGGCGCTGGACCCCGAGACCCGGGCGTCGATGCGGATCGACCTCGGCTTCCTGCCGGAACCGGTCGACGTGGCCACCGCGGCCCGGTTCCGGCTCAGCGAGCTCGCGCTGCACCAGTGGGACGCGGAGGTGGCGTTCAACCAGTTCGCGGCGGTGACGCCGGATGCGGTGACGCTGCTGCTCGACCACGTCGCCGGCCTGCTGGGCTGGAGCAGCCGTCCGCAGGAGCTGGCCGGGCGGGAGACGACCCTGCTGGTTCGCCTGCACGCACCGGAGCGGACGTTCGGGTTGCGGCTGGGCGAGAAGGTCGAGGTTGTCGACGCGCCGGAGCGGGCCGACGGTGAGCTGACCGCACCCGCCGAGGCGTGGCTGCGGTTGGCGGTCGGCCGGCTCGGGTCCGCGTACACCCCAGAGGGCGTGCGGGTGACCGGCCCGCTCACCCTTGACGACCTGCGCCGGGTCCTCGTCGGGTTCTGAGCGTCACCGCGCGGGCCGGTCAGCCCGGCCCGCGCGGCACGTCAGCCCTTCACGCAGACCACCTGCTTGAGGTGCGCCACCACCTCGACCAGGTCGTCCTGCTGGGCCATCACCTCGGTGATGTCCTTGTACGCGCCGGGGATCTCGTCGACCACCCCGGCGTCCTTGCGGCACTCCACCCCGGCGGTCTGCGTGGCCAGGTCCGCCGTGCTGAACGTCCGCTTGGCCTGCGCCCGCGACATCCGCCGCCCGGCCCCGTGCGAGGCCGAGCAGTACGCGTCCGGGTTACCCCGACCCCGCACGATGTACGACCCGGTGCCCATCGAGCCGGGGATGATGCCCAGGTCGCCCCGGCCGGCCCGGATGGCGCCCTTGCGGGTGACAAGCACCTCCACCCCGTCGTAGCTCTCCTCCGAGACGTAGTTGTGGTGGCACGAGATCGGCTCGTCGTAGCCGACCTGCGGGAAGTGCTCGCGCACCACACCGCAGAGCAGAGCCAGCATGACCGCCCGGTTGCGCCGCGCGTACTCCTGCGCCCACCACAGGTCCCGCCGGTACGCGTCCATCTCCGGGGTGCCGGTGAGGAACACCGCCAGGTCCCGGTCGGGCAGGTCGGCGTTGTGCGGCAGCCCCCGGGCCACCCCGATGTGCCGTTCGGCCAGTTCCTTGCCGATGTTGCGGGACCCGGAGTGCAGCATCAGCCACACCCGGCCCTGGTCGGCACCGCCCTGCTCCAGGCAGACCTCGATGAAGTGGTTGCCCCCACCGAGGGTGCCGAGCTGCCGCCGCGCCCGGGTCTCCAGTTGCGCCACCCGCCGGTCCAGGCCCGCGAAGCGGCCCCAGAAGTCGTCCCAGCCGGCCTGCTCCAGACCACGGATCCGACGCGTGTCGACCGAGTCCTGCCGCTGGGCGAAGCCGACCGGGATGGTGGCCTCGATCGCGGACCGCAGCCCGGCCAGGTCGTCCGGCAGGTCGGCGGCGGTCAGCGAGGTGCGCACCGCCGACATGCCGCAGCCGATGTCGACGCCGACCGCGGCCGGCGAGACGGCCTGCCGCATGGCGATGACCGAGCCGACCGTGGCGCCCTTGCCGAAGTGCACGTCGGGCATGACGGCGACGCCCTGCACCCAGGGCAGCGCGCCGATGTTGCGTAGTTGCCGGGCGGCCTGCGGCTCGATGGCGTACGGGTCGGTCCAGACCCGGACCGGTGCCCGGGTGCCGGCGAGGGGGGTGAATCCCATCGTGGTCTCCTTCTGTCGTGCGGTGACCGATAATGATCAAATCTTGTCCGGCCGGGTCCGGTGGCGGGCGCGGATGGGAAACGGCCGCCCGATCCCGGTGGGATGGGCGGCCGGCGGACGCGTCAGCGTCGGCGTCAGTCGCGCCACCCCGGCTCGTTGCCCCGCAACGCGCCATCGGCACAGGATCTGGCACTGCCGAGCACGGACGCGCCGGCAGGAAGCAGGCGCCGGGCGGCATCGGTGCGGATGCGTCGCGGCACGGCGTACTCCCTCCGGGTGTGCTCGGTCGACCTTGCGTCGACGAGACTAGGAGGGCTACGGCGCGTCCGCAATGGATATCGCCGTTACCGGCCGCCGGCACGCTGTTCACCGTCTGTCCGACTGCGCGACGTGGCGTACTCACCTGGCCCGGCTAGCTTCGCGCGGGCACTGTCCGCGCCCCTGTTCCGGGAGAATCGCCATCACCACCACCTGGCCGTCGCACCGCGGCGGCACCATCGACACCGCAGCGGACCTGACGGGTACGGACGCGGATCGGAAGGCGTACGGCAGGGGGTCTGGCTGGGCGGTGCTGAGCTGGGCGGTGCTGAGCTGGGCGGTGCTGAGCTGGGCGGCCCCCGCGCTGGTGGCGCTGGTGCTGGGCGGGTGGCGGCTGACCGGTCCGGCGCTCTGGGCCGACGAGTTGGCCACCTGGGGCGCTGTCCGGTTGAGCTGGTCGCAGCTGTGGCAACTCGCCGGTTCGGTGGACGCGGTCCTGATGCCCTACTACGCCCTGATGAAGGCGTACACCGCCGTGGCCGGCACGTCCACGGCCGCGTTGCGGCTGCCCTCGGTCGCCGCCGTCACCGTCGCCACGGTGGTGGTGACCGCGCTCGGGCGTCGACTCGGCGGCACCGGGACGGGCCTGTTGGCGGGGCTGCTCTTCGCGATCCTGCCGGTGACCTCCCGGTACGCGCAGGAGGCCCGGTCCTACGCCCTGGTGGTCCTCGGTGCCGCTGTCGCCGTGTGGTTCCTGATCGGCCTGCTGGAGGAGCCCACCCGCCGACGCCTCGCCGGCTACGCCACCGCGGTCGGTCTCGTCGGGCTGCTGCATCCGCTCAACGGTCTGCTGATGCTCGCGGGTCACGCCGTCGCGGTCGGCTGGTGGCAGCTTCCCCGACGTGCCCAGGGCTGGCGGACGGTGCGGCGGTGGGTGGCGGCGGCCGGTGCGGGAGTGCTGCCGGCGCTCACGCTGTCCGTCTGGGGCTGGGGGCAGGCGGCCCAGGTGTCCTGGATCGCGCTTGTCAACCTGGCCGCCCTCCAGGCGTTCCCGGAACGGCTCTTCCACTCCGCGGCCGTCGGCGGACTCGTCCTCGTCCTCGCTGTTCTCGGCGTACGCCGAGCCGCGGCGTCCGTCTGCCTGGCCGGCGCGGCGTTCGTCCCGATGGTGCTGCTGTTGCTCGCCGGCACCCACCTGCACGTCTGGGTGGCCCGCTACGTACTGGTCGTGCTGCCGGCGCTGGCCGTCCTCGCGGCGTCCGCCCTGGCCCAGGTCGGGCGGTCGTCGGCAGTCGTCGCGGTCGGCCTGGCCGTCGTCCTGGCCTTCCCCGCACACGTCGCCGTGCGCGCCCACGCCGGTCACAGCCAGGACTCGTACCGCGTCGCGGCGGTCATCGGTCCCCGCTACCAACCCGGCGACGTCGTGGTGTTTCCGGACAGCCACCCGAGCATCCCCTGGTCGCCACGCGACATCTACGAGCGCTACCTGCCCGCCCCACGCCCCCCGGACGTGCTGCGCGTCGCCCCGCAACGCCGCGACGGCCGGTTCCTGGCAACCGAATGCCCGGACGCCACCTGCCTGGGCACCCCGCCGCGCGTCTGGGTCGTCGGGGCCGATCCCTCGGCCGACCCGCTACGCGACATGGTCCCCGGCAAGCGGGCGCGCATCAGCGCCGGCTACCGGGAGACCCAGCGGTGGCGGTACCCGCTGCTGAGCATCACCCTCCTGGAGCGCACGACCTGAGGGCCGGCTCCGCGACGGTAGGGCAGACTCGCGGGCATGGTGGAGACCTCGGTGCGCCTGCTGCGGCTGCTGACCCTCCTACAGGTTCGCCGGGAGTGGTCCGGCGCGGAGCTGGCCGACCGACTGGCGGTCACCACCCGCACCGTCCGCACCGACGTGGAGCGACTGCGGGTGCTGGGCTACCAGATCGAGTCCCACCCCGGGGTCGCCGGGGGCTACCGGCTCGGTGCCGGATCGGCCCTGCCGCCGCTGCTGCTCGACGACGACGAGGCCGTGGCGGTGGCCGTCGGGCTGCGGGCCGCCGCCGGCGGTTCGGTGACCGGCATCGAGGAGACGTCGCTGCGCGCGCTGGCGAAGCTGGAACAGTCGTTGCCGGCACGGCTGCGGCACCGGGTGGACGCCCTGCGGGCGGCGACGGTCTCGGCCGCGGGCGGCGGCCCCACCGTGGACGCCGACACGATCACCGCCATCTCGACGGCGGTGCACCGGGCGGAGCGGCTGCGGTTCGACTACGCCGGACACGATGGCACGGCCACCGTGCGCGACGTCGAGCCGTACCGACTGGTCTACACCGGGCGGCGCTGGTACCTGCTGGGCTGGGACACCGACCGGGCCGACTGGCGCACCTTCCGCGCCGACCGGATCCAGCCCCGGGTGCCGACCGGCCCGCGCTTCGCACCCCGAGAGCCGCCAGGTGGCGACGCGGTCGCGCACGTGCTGCGCGGCGTCGGCTCCGCCGCCTGGCCGCACCCGGCACGGGTACGCCTGCACGCGTCGGCGGACCAGATGGCGCAGCGGATCCCCAGCACGGCGGGCCTGCTGGAGGCGATCGACGAGCGGACCTGCCTGCTGCACACCGGTGGGGAGTCGCTGGGCAATCTGGCCGCGTTCATCAGCACCCTGGAGGTCGACTTCGACGTGCTCGACCCGCCGGAGCTGCACGCCGTCGTGCGTGCCGTCGCCGCCCGGTTCGGTCGGGCCGCTCAGGTGTCGTAGCGGCCCCGCCGGCACCCCCGGCACCTCCCGGGGACGTGGCCGCTGGCCGCTGGCGACCCCTGTCGGCTTCGGCTCCGCCACCATTGTCAGGTGCCGTGGTGACGGAGCCGAAGTACCCGACCCCTGGTCGTGCCGACCGATGAGGCGGAGCGGCAGACGGGTTCGCCGGGCCGGGCGGGACTAGGACTGCGGCACCAGCCGGAACGACTGCGCCGCGGTGCCGTTGCAGGTGTACTGGGCTAGCTGGACGCTGTCCGCAGTGGACGCCCCGGGCACGTCGAGGCACTTGCCGCTGAGCCGGTTGACCAGGCGGTAGTAGCCGCCGCCCTCGGACTCGGCACGCCACTGTTGGTTGTTGCCGCCGCTGTAGGACCAGAGCTGGATCGGCGCCGAGTCGGCGGTGGAGCGGTCGGTCACGTCGAGCACCTGGGCGGCGTTGTTGCGGTTGTTGACCCGCAGGTAGCCGCCGCTGGTCGGCACGAACTGGTACTGCTGGGCGGCGCTGCTGTTGCACGCGTACTGCTGGATGGCCGTGCCGTTCGCGCTGGCGGCGGCCCGCGCGTCCACGCACTTGCCGTTGCCCCGGTTGACCACTGTGTGCCAGGCCGTCGGTGAGATGCCGTCGCTCGGCGGGGGCGTGGTCGGGGGGACGGTGCTCGCCCCGGCGAGCCAGTGCAGCCCGTCGATCAGCAGCTGGTTCTGCTGGGCGCTGTCGAACGTGGACGACAGCCCGGTGTTGGTGTTGTAGTTCATCGCGTTGTGCCCGAAGTTGGCGTAGATCATCTTGTACTGCCTGTTGCTCCAGACCAGCGGGTAGTAGCCGCCGTACCAGGACTGGGCGGGGTCGGTGCCGACCGGGAAGCTGGACGGGTCGACCGAGGCGAGGATGTCGATGTTGGGGTTCTGCCGCAGGTCGTTGCTCCAGGAGTACCACTCGCTGATCGACGAGGGGAACGTCGCGGGCAGGTTCCGGGTGGCGGGGTGCGTGCGGTTGTCGGCGCGCATGGTGACCCGGGTCGGGAGCCAGGTGTTGGTCCGGAACGAGCCGGAGCCGAGGAAGGTGTTGTAGTACCAACTCCAGCTCGACGGGTTGTCGGTCCAGGCGCTGACGTGGAAGCCCAGCCACGCCCCGCCGTTCTGCATGTACTGCTGGAACGCGGCCCGCTGCGCGGTCGGCGGTGCGTCGTCGAGGAACATGACGACCTTGTACTGGGCCAGGTTCGCGGTGTTCAGCAGGCTCCAGTTGTTGGTGGCCTCCCAGGAGAAGCCGTACTGGGCGGCGGCCTGCGGGAACCAGGCCCGGGCGTCCTTGACGAAGTCGATGTGCGCGGCGTCCCAGGTGCCGTTGTAGAAGGCCAGGACCTTGAACGTCGGCGCGGCCTGCGCACTCCGTGAGGCGTTGACCGCGAGGCCGGCGCTCAGCGCGACGACGAGGGCGACGAACAACGACAGGATTCGTCTGGTACGGGAGGAGAGTTCTGCGATCACCTGATCGTCCCTTCGGTGGGGACGCGCCGCCGCGTCGACCTGGATCTGTTCACAAGGTTTACAGATAGACGAAAGGTTATGCGGTGTCACCGGTGGCGTCAATCGCGAGCCGGCCGATCGGGTGGGATTCCCGCGACAGCGGGTACCCCGGCCGGATGACCAGCCCGGATGCCGTCGACGTCGACCAGCCACTCGCCGTCGACGTGCCCGCCGCACCACACGACGCCAGCGGCGAGTGGGTGCCGACCCGTGACCTCGCCGGGCTCGCACCCGCGGCCCGACCGGCCCACCGCTGGACCCCGCGTCGGGTGGTGGCCACCCCGGCCGCCCTGGACCACCCGCACGGCCAGCGGATCGTCGAGCGGGTGCGGGCACAGGGCATCGAGGTGGAACACCTGCGCTCCAACCGGCTCACCGGGGTACGCGGACCTACCGACCGGGAGACGTACGCGCGGGCCAAGGCCACAATGGCGATCGTGGTGAGCCCACCCTCGCGGCGCACCCTGCAACCCATCGCGCCCAGCGCCGACTGGCGGGTCGACCTCGCCGAGGGCTGCCCGGCACACTGCCAGTACTGCTACCTCGCCGGATCACTGTCCGGCCCACCGGTGACCCGGGTGTACGCGGATCTCGACGACATCCTGGCCGGGCTTGGCGCGTACGCCGGGCGCGGGACGGTGACCAGCCGCAACGCGCGGCGCGCCGACGAGGGCACCACCTTCGAGGCGTCCTGCTACACCGATCCCCTGGCGCTGGAGCACCTGACCGGGAGCTGGCGGCGGGCGGTGCAGCACTTCGCCGACTGGGACGCGCCCGTGCAACTGCGCTGGACCACCAAGTACGCCGACGTGGACACCTTCGTCGGCCTGCCGCACGCCGGCCGCACCCGGGTCCGCTTCAGCGTCAACTGCGCCCCGGTGAGCGAACGCTTCGAGGGCGGCACCGCCCGGGTGCCGCAGCGGCTGGCCGCACTGCGCCGGCTCGCCCTCGACGGCTACCCGGTCGGGCTGACCATCGCCCCGATCATCGCGCTGCCCGACTGGCGGGACCGCTACGGCGAGTTGCTCGACCAGGTCCGCGCGACGGTCGACGGGGTTCCCGAGCTGGACCTGACCGCCGAGCTGATCACCCACCGGTTCACGCCGGGCAGCAAGGAGGTGTTGCTCGGCTGGTACCCGCGCACCCGGCTGGAGATGGACGAGGAGTCGCGCAGCCGCAAGCACGGCAGGTTCGGCGCGGTGAAGTACGTCTACCCGCGCGACACCATGGCCGAGCTGCGCGCCTGGTTCACCGCCGAGCTGGCGACCCGGGTGCCGGCCTGCCGGATCCTCTACTGGACCTGACCCGCAGGGAGCGGTCCCCTCAGCCTCGCCGACAACGCCTCGCGTGGGTGTGACCGCGCGGCGTGCCCACGTCCCACCGGCTTCGCGCACGGCGCCCCTAGACGCCAACGGTGCCGTCGATGCCCTCGCGGAGGAAGTCGGCGTGCCCGTTGTGCCGGGCGTACTCGTGGATCAGGTGCAGCATCACCAGCCGCAGCGACACGGTCTCGCCGGAGCGGACGTTGTGGCCGGTCACGTCGAGCGACGGGGCAGCGCGCTCGATCCGGCGGGCGTGCTCGACCTCACGCTCCCAGGCGGCGAACGCTTCCGCACGGGTGGCCGAGCTGGCGTCGTACGCCTGCTGGAAGTCGCCGGTCTCCGACCAGACCAACGGAATGTCCTCGCCGTCGATGACCCGCCGGAACCAGGCGCGTTCCACCTCCGCCATGTGCCGCACCAGGCCGAGCAGGCTCAGCGTGGATGGCGGCATCGACTGCCGACGTAGCTGCTCGTCGGACAGACCCTCGCATTTGAGGGCCAGGGTCGCCCGATGGAAGTCGAGGAAGGCGCGCAGCGTCTCCCGCTCCTCGCCGGTGACCGGGGGGCCGATCCGTTCGGTGCTCATGACAGCGATCATGCCGTAGGCAGCGGCAGCGGTGCCGCCGGGCCGGGCGGTCAGCCGACCGACGAGCGGGCGACCGGCGCGGCGAAGAACGTGTCCGGGTACGGCTCCTCGCGCAGGCTGTAGTGCCACCACTCCCGGTCGTAGTTGACGAAGCCGGCGTCGGTCATCAACCGCTGCAACAACCGCCGGTTGTCCCGCGGCGACCCGGTGATCCGGGCGTCGGCGGTGTGCGCCCGGGAGTCGAAACAGTCGAAGCCCGTACCCATGTCGATGCTGTTGTCGGCGAAGCGCCGCGCCCGGGGCGCGGTGCAGGCGACGAGCGGCTGCCCGGCCCGGTACGCGGGCTGGCCGGCGGCGGGCTCGTCGACGAGCGTCAGGTCCATGGTGCTGCCGCGGCTGTGCGCGGTGGGTGCCCCGATGTAGCCCTCGGCGAAGAGCCGGTCCTTGGCCACGTCCGGGTAGAACTCGGCCTTGGTCTGCTGCTCGCCGGGGCGCTTCGACCAGGCGACGAAGTCGTCCACCGCCGGCTGCGGGCGGTAGCAGTCGTACACCTTGAGGCTGTGCCCACCGGCCAGCGCGGCGTCCTGCACCCGGCGCAGCGCCTCGGCGGCCTGCCGGGTGAGCAGGCACAGCGGCTCGGCGTAGCCGGTGATCGGGCGGCCGACGAAGTTGTGCGCCGTGGCGTAGCGGATGTCGGCGTGGATGCGTGGGTCCAGGTCGGTCAGCACCACGAACCCCGGCAGCCTCGGCGCGGCGGCGGCGCTGGCGGACGCGGTGGGTGCGGGGCTCGGCGTGGGGCTGGCCGGCGTCGACGGTGGCGCGGCCGGCGTCGGGCGGGGTTCCGGTCGGGAACAACCACCGAGCAGCGCGGCGACCGCGAGCACGACGGCGATGCGGTGGCGCATCAGTCCTGTCTATCAGCCCCGCCCGGCACGGGGTGCCGGATCAGCCAGCCCGGCACGCGGTGCCGGCTCAGCCCCCGGTCAGGTGGTCGCGGAGGAAGACCAGCGCCGCCTCGTCGTCGTCGATCCCGCCGGCCTCGTGGCCGTTGTACCGCCACACCGCCAACTCGGTCGGCCCGGCGTGCGCGTTGAAGGCCGCGTAGACCGTCGACGGGGGCACGATGTCGTCCATCAACGCCACCGAGTACTTCGCCGGGCGGCGGCAGCGCCGGGCGAAGTTGACGCCGTCGACGTACGCGAGGGTGGTCAGCACCCGTTCCTCGGCGTCGCGGTGGATCGCCAGGTAGTCGCGGATCTCCCGGTAGGGGCGGACGGCGGTGGTCACCACCGCGCGTGGGATGTCGCAGAGGAACGGCACGTGCGCGACCACCGCCCGCACCCCGGGTGCCAGCGCACCGGCGGCGAGCGCCAACCCGCCGCCCTGGCTGTGCCCGAGCACCGCCACCCGGGTCGGGTCGACGAGCGGCAGGGTCCGGACGGCGTCCACCGCCCGGACCGCGTCGGTGATCAGCCGCCGGTAGTAGTACGTCTTCGGGTCGGTGAGGCCGCGGGTGGTGACGCCTGGTGCCTCCGGGCCGGCCACGCCGGGGTCCGGGGTGTCGCCTCGGCTCCATCCCGAGCCCTGCCCCCGGGTGTCCATCTGGAGGTGCGCGAACCCGGCCGCCGCCCAGAGCAGGTTCTCCAGCGGGTGCCCGCGCCCGCCGCCGTAGCCGGCGAACTGGACCACAGTGGGCAGTGCCGCGTCGGCGCCGTGGGGCACCCGCAGCCAGGCTCGCACGGTCTGGCCGGCGAACCCCGCGAAGGTCACGTCGAGCACGTCGATGCTCGTCAACTCGGTCGCGACCGGCTCGGCCCGGACCGGCCAACCGGCGTCCCGGGCCTCCGCCAGGGTGTCGGCCCAAAAATCGTCGAAGTCCGCTGGTTCCCGGACGATGCCCCGGTAGTCGCGCAGCTGTTCCTCAGGTAGATCGGTGTACATGCCGCCCTCGGTTCGCCGAACTTCCGGAAAGCTTCCGCAACTTTGCCGAACGCTAGAACCGACCTGGCATGTCGTCAACCCCCGTCGGTGAGGCAAGATGACGCGTGGAACGGACACACCGTTCCGGGATCCTCGGTTGACGACGTCTCGTCGTCGTTCTTCCGGCTCGGTGAAGGAGACGCGGGTGGGCGCGGACGACGGACGCAGGGTGACCATCACCGCGATCGCACGGGAGGCCGGGGTGTCGGTGCCGACCGTGTCACGGGTGCTCAACGGTCGCTCCGATGTCGCCCCGGGCACCCGGGAGCGAGTCGAGGAGTTGCTGCGCCACCACGGCTACCGGCGTCGCACCAGCCGCAGCGTCCGCCGCGCCGGCCTCGTCGACCTGGTCTTCAACGACCTGGACAGCCCCTGGGCCGTGGAGATCATCCGGGGCGTGGAGGATGTCGGGCACGGCGCGGGTGTCGGCACTGTGGTCTCCGCGATCCACCGACAGCCCACCGCCGCCCGGCAGTGGCTCCAGAACCTGCGCACCCGGGCCACCGACGGCGTCATCTTCGTGACCTCGCACCTGAGCCCGCCGCTGCACGCGCAACTGCGCCGCCTCAACGTGCCGGTGGTGGTCGTCGACCCGGCCGGCGTCCCGGCCATGGACGTGCCGACGATCGGTGCCACCAACTGGGCCGGCGGGATGGCCGCGACCGAGCACCTGCTCGCCATCGGGCACCGGCGCATCGGCCTGGTGGCGGGGCCGGCGCACCTGCTGTGCAGCCGGGCCCGGCTCGACGGGTACCGGGCCGGGCTGGAGAGCGCCGGAGTGCCGGTGGACGACGCGCTGATCTACCCGGGCGACTTCTACCACTCCTCCGGGTTCGCCGGCGGGACCGCGCTGCTCGACCTCGCCGATCCGCCGACCGGCATCTTCGCCGCGAGTGACCAGATGGCCTTCGGGGTCTACGAGGCCATCCGGCGCCGAGGGCTGCGGGTGCCCGACGACGTGAGCGTCATCGGCTTCGACGACCTGCCGGAGGCCCGCTGGGCGTCGCCACCGCTGACCACCGTGCGCCAACCGTTGGTCGAGATGGGACGGTTGGCGGCACGGACCGTGCTGCGCCTGGCCCAGGGTGAGGGCATCGACTCGCCGCGGGTGGAACTCGCCACCGAGTTGGTCGTGCGCGACAGCACCGCCCCACCGTCCGGGTCGCCCGGCCCGTCGTGACGGTCGGAACCGGGTCGGAGACCGGGTGGACCAGTTCCGGTCCGATCCCGAAAATTTCGGCTGCCGGGGTGACCCGGCCGGCGCGGTGAGCGACCGGGGGCCGCCCACCGCGCCGCGCGGTCAGTGGTGGTGGTGCGCGCGGACGGCCTTGTTGATGGTCACCGGCAGCGCTGGCGCGCCGTCGACCGGCGCCGGGTCCTCGGCGGTCGGTGCCACTCCCCCGGCGGCGATCCGGTCCAGGGTGGCCAGCCCGGCCGCGTCGACCTCGCCGAAGATCGTGTAGTTCGGCCGCAGCGCCGAGTTGGCGTAGACCAGGAAGAACTGGCTGCCGTTGGTGTCCGGCCCGGCGTTGGCCATGGCCAGCACACCCCGGGCGTACACCCGGCGCTCCCCGGTCGGGTCGGTGGGCGCGGGCGGGAGGCCGGTCGGCAGTTCGTCGCGGTACCGGTACCCCGGGCCGCCCTCGCCGGTGCCGGACGGGTCACCGCACTGCAACACGCTCAGCGTGGGGTACGCGGTGAGCCGGTGGCACGGGGTGCGGTCGTAGAAGCGCTTGCCGACCAGGTGCAGGAAGCTCTGCACTGTGCACGGCGCGGCGGCCCGGTCCAGGGTCAGCCCGATCGGCCCGTGGTTGGTCTTCAGGGTCACCCGCACACTGCCCCGGGCCGGGGTCCGTCGCGGGTCGGGCGGCAGCGGCACCGGCCGGGCCGCGGGCTCGTCAGGTGTCTCCGTGTACGCGCACGGGCCGTGGGTGGTGCGCGGCGGTCGGGTGGTGGCGTCGGCGGCGGTGGACGAGGCGGCGGAAGCGCCAACGGGGGCGGCGGGCGCGGCGACCGCGCTCGCGGACGCCCCGACGACAAGCGCCCCGGCGAGCACTGTCGCTCCCGCGAGGCGGGACAGGGCGGGCAGCGGCCGGCGGGGTGCCGCCACGCCGGGGCGCGGTTCGAGTTCACTCGACACGGTGATCCTCCTGGACTCGTGGTGCCAGAAAGACCGGAGTCTATGGAGGCCCGTGCCCGATGTCGATCCGTCCGGACAGTCAGCGGCTCAGGGCAACCGCCGGTTCTGTGCGGTCAGCGGCTCAGGGCAGCCGGCGGCGGCGCCGCCACAGCAGCCCACCCAGCAGCGCCAGCACCGCCGCGCCGCTCGCCGCGGTCACCCCCCACAACCACCCCGAGCCGGTACGCGCGGGCCCGCTGGCCGCCGCCGGTCGGGGCGCGCCGGGTGCCGCCAGCGCGGACGGCCCCGGCGACGGCGTGGAGGTCAACTCCCCGGCCTCGACCAGCCGGCCGACGGAGGCGTCCCGGGGCAGCGTGAAGCCCCAGTCCAACAGGGCGGCACCCTGCTCCCAGCCGCGCTTCGGCGCCGACTCGGCACCCAACAGGGTCACCACCAGACGCCGCCCGTCACGTTCCGCCGCACCCACGAATGTGTGCCGGGCCAGGTCGGTGAAACCGGTCTTGCCCCCGAGCGCACCCGGGTACCGGTAGATGAGCTGGTCGTCGTTCTGGATCTGGAAACCCTTGGTGCGCTGCGCCGCCTGGGTGGGGATCTCCGCCTGCTCGGTCAACACGTACCGACGGAACGTCGGCTCGGCGAAACAGGCCCTGGCGATCAGCGCCAGGTCGTACGCGCTGGTGAACTGGCCCCTGCCGTCCAGCCCCGACGGGGTGACAGCGTGCGTCTGGAGCGCGCCGAGCCGGTGGGCCTGCTCGTTCATGGCGCGTACGCCGCCGGCCGCGCCGTCCGCCCCACCACCCAGCCGGGCCAGCACGTTCGCGGCCTCGTTGCCGGAGTTGAGCAGCAGACCCAACCAGACCGTCTCGATCGTGTAGCGACCGCCCGCGACCAGGCCCACGGCCGACGAGCCGGGCTCGATGACCATGTCCTCCTCGGTGACGGTGACCGTCTGCTTCGGGTCCAGCCGGGGCAGCATCGTGGCCGCCAGCAGGAGCTTCTGCACGCTGGCCGGCGTGCCGTACTCGTGTGGGCCGCAACCGCCGAGCACCTGGCCGCTGTCCAGGTCGGCGACCAGCCACGACGTGGCCGTGATCGCCGGTGGCGCGGCGGCGGCGGCCGGCACGACAAGGCCTGTCGTGTCCAGCGCCGCGCCGCCGACCACCCGCTGCTCGGGCACGGCCGGCGGGGGCGAGGGCCGGGGCGGGCGCGACATCGCCGGAGCCGGCACCCGTGGGCATCGCACTGGCGGACCGGCGGGCGTTCCCGCGGCGGCGACCGGCGCGGGAGCGAGCAGGATGGCGGACGCCGTGGAGGCCAGCAGCGCAGCTCTCATGTGCCCGACCCTAGTCAACAAGATCGCTCGCCGGGACGGGATGTCCGTCAACCGGCGTCGCCGCGAGCGCGCAGGTAGTCGTGCAGGGCGGCGCTGCCCCGCAGTCGGCGCAGGCTGCGCGCGTGCAGGTCCTGCTCGCGGCGGGCAAGCTCGGCGCGAACCCGCTGCGGGCTGCCGGTGGTCCGCAACTCCCCCAGCACCGCCTCGATGATCTCGAACGGGTACGCGCCTCGGCGCAGCAACGCGATGACCTGCGCGGCGCGTAGTTCCGCGTCGTCGTACACCCGGTAGTTGGTGCCCGGGGTGCGGCGCGGCCGCAGCAGCCCGCGCTGCTCCCACAGACGCAGCTGCGAGGTCCGCACCCCGACCAGGGTGGCGACCTCGCCGATGCGGACGCCGTGGCGGGCCGCGGGCCGGGCCGCCGGCGGGCTGGCCAGCACCGTCTCGAAGGCGCCGAGCACCCGGCGGATCTCGGCGCGTTCCCGGTCCAGCTCGGCATGGCCGCCGTCGAGCGCCGCCAGGGCCGCCGGCAGGTCACCCTGGTGCACCGCGGCCATGACCTCCCGGGTACGGCTCCAGCCGTGCCCCTCGGCCAACCGCCGCGCCACTGTCAGCGCCCGGGCGTGCTCGCTCGTGAAGATCCGGTAACCGCTCGCGGTGCGGCGCACCGGCGGCAGCACCCCCAACTCGACGTAGTTGCGCACCTGCTGCACCGAGATCCCGACGGTGGCCGCCAGGTCCACGGCGCGTAAGCGACCCTCCGGGGCGACGTCCACGCCAGCCACCGTACCGCTTACGACGTGATTTGAGACTTTCCGGGGCGTGTTGCCGGGGCGGGCGCTGCGATCTCGCCAGAAGTCTCTACATGGGGATGAATGAGACAATAGAACCTGCCAGTGCCCGGTGGGAGGTTCTCCCGCCACTACTCCGTGAAGGGTTCGCATGTCGCAGCCAGCATGGTCCGCCGCCGACAGCCACGACATGATCGAGGTACGCGGAGCGCGGGAGAACAATCTCGCCAGCGTCTCGGTCGACATCCCCAAGCGCCGGTTGACCGTCTTCACCGGCGTCTCCGGCTCGGGGAAGTCGTCGCTGGTCTTCGGCACCATCGCCGCCGAGTCCCAGCGCATGATCAACGAGACCTACAGCGCTTTCCTCCAGTCGTTCATGCCGAACCTCAACCGGCCGGACGTCGACTCGCTGCGCAACCTCAGCGCCGCCATCGTCGTCGACCAGGAGCGGATGGGGGTCAACTCCCGCTCCACTGTTGGCACCGCCACCGACGCGTACGCGATGCTGCGGATCCTCTTCAGCCGGCTCGGTGACCCGCAGGTGGGCGGTGCCGGAGCGTTCAGCTTCAACCTGCCCGAGGGCATGTGCACCACCTGCGAGGGGCTGGGACGGGTCTCCGACCTCGACGTACACCAGTTGGTCGACGTCGAGCGTTCCCTCAACGACGGCGCGATCACCGTGCCCAACTTCGCTGTCGGCTCCTGGTACTGGCAGACCATCGTCGGCTCCGGCCTGTTCGACCCGGACGTCAAACTCCAGGACTTCACCCCGCAACAGTGGGACGACCTCCTCCACAAGCCGTCCACGAAGATCAAGGTGGGCAGCAACAACTGGACGTACGAGGGCCTGGCGGTCAAGGTCAAGCGGCTCCTCCTGGCCAAGGACCGCGAGTCGATGCAAGCGCACATCCGTGCCTTCGTCGACCGGGCGGTCACCTTCACCACCTGCGGCGACTGCGGCGGCACCCGACTCAACGCGGCGGCCCTGTCGTCGCGGATCGCCGGGCGCACCATCGCCGACTGCTCGGCCATGCAGATCAGCGACCTGGCCGCGTTCGTCCGAGGCATCGACGACGCCGAGGTGGCACCGCTCGTCGCCAACCTCCGCGACCTGCTGGACTCCCTCGTCGAGATCGGGCTGGGCTACCTCAGCCTGGACCGCGAATCCGCGACCCTGTCCGGCGGCGAGGCGCAACGGGTGAAAATGGTCCGGCACCTCGGCTCCAGCCTGTCCGACGTCACGTACGTCTTCGACGAACCCACCGTCGGCCTGCACCCGCACGACATCGCCCGGATGAACGACCTGCTGCTGCGACTGCGCGACAAGGGCAACACGGTGCTGGTGGTCGAGCACAAGCCGGAAACCATCGCGATCGCCGACCACGTCGTCGACCTCGGACCGGGGGCCGGCAGCGACGGTGGCCGGATCTGCTTCACCGGCGACGTGCCCGCCCTACGCCGCTCCGACACCCTCACCGGCCGGCACCTCGACCACCGGGTGACACTGCGCGAGGCGGTACGCCAACCCACCGGGCAACTCGCCATCCGCCAGGCCGACCTGCACAACCTGCGCGACGTGGACGTGGACATCCCGCTCGGGGTGCTCACCGTGGTCACCGGCGTGGCCGGCTCCGGCAAGAGCTCACTGATCCACGGCTCGCTGCGCGGACGGTCCGGGGTCGTCATCGTGGACCAGTCCCCCATCCGCGGGTCCCGACGCAGCAACCCGGCCACCTACAGCGGCCTGCTCGACCCGATCCGTACCGCCTTCGCCAAGGCCAACGGGGTCAAGGCGGCACTGTTCAGCGCCAACTCCGAGGGCGCCTGCCCAGCCTGCAAGGGAATCGGGCTGATCTACACCGACCTGGCGATGATGGCCGGCGTCGCCAGCGTCTGCGAACGGTGCGAGGGGCGACGCTTCACCGACAAGGTGCTCACGTACACGCTGCGCGGCAAGAACATCAGCGAGGTGCTGGCCATGTCGGTCACCGAGGCGTACGCGTTCTTCCCCGGTGGTCCGGCGCACCTCATCCTCGGTCGGCTGGCCGACGTCGGGCTGGGCTACCTCCGCCTCGGTCAGCCGCTGACCACCCTGTCCGGCGGGGAACGGCAACGACTCAAGCTCGCCATCCACCTGGCGGAGAAGACCACCACCTACGTACTGGACGAACCCACCACCGGCCTGCACCTCGCCGACGTGGACCAACTGCTGGCCCTGCTCGACCGGATGGTCGACGCCGGTAACACGGTGATCGTCATCGAGCACCACCAGGCGGTCATGGCCCACGCGGACTGGCTCATCGACCTCGGCCCGGGCGCCGGCCACGACGGTGGGCGGATCGTCTTCACCGGCACGCCCGCCGACCTGGTCGCCCATGGTGCCACGCTCACCGCCACCCACCTGCGCGAATACGTCAACGAGCCGGCGGTGACCGGCCAGAGGTAAGACCGCCGACCGCCGCGCCGCCGCCGTGCGGTGCGCGTCGCCGTGCGGTGCGCGTCGCCGTGCGGTGCGCGTCGCCGTGCGGTGCGCGTCGCCGTGCGGTGCGCGTCGCCGTGCGGTGCGGTGCGCGGCAGGGCCCGGCGGGGCAGCGCGGGTGCGGCGGCAGGGCGGGGCGGGGCGGGGCGACCCGGCGGCGCGGCGCGGGTGCGGCGCGGTGAAGGTCAGGCGACGCGGCGCAGCCAGCGCCGCTGCCAGGGCGTCTCCACCGCCTTCGGGTGGTAACCCTCGCGGACCCATGCCACTGCCCGCTCGGCCGGTAGGCCGTCGAGGATCGCCAGCGCGGCCAGTGCGGTTCCGGTGCGCCCCACCCCACCACGACAGGCCACCTCGACGCGCGCACCGTCGTGCGCACGCCGCAGCGCCTCCCGCAGCGCGTCGAGGGCATCCGCCCGATCGGTCGGCACCCAGAAATCAGGCCACCGGATCCGCCGATGTGCCCAGGCCGGCTCCGGACCATCCGCCAACAGCAGGGCGAAGTCGGCGGGCGAGGTCGAGGCGGCGATGCGTCGTCCGCGCACTGTCGTCCCGCTGGGGAGTACGAGCAGACCCGACTGCTCGGACCAAGGCTGCGACTCAGTCACCCGAACATTGTGCCGCCGCCATCGGGCAACTGGGTAGAGGTAGAGACAGCGCCGCCCCCGACCGGGTGGGCCGGGGGCGACGCTGGTGTCGGTGTGCAGGTCGCCTCTCGGCGAGTGGCACGACGCGGCTCCAGCCGAACGGTATTCCGCGAGGGCGATATTAGGTGAGGCCCGGGGACACTGAGTCACACCGACACTGTCCACAACCAGCCCGGCGCCCACGTTGTTCCCCACCCCGCCGCTTGGCCGTGCACCACACCCGCGCGCACCAGATCTTGTCCAGTTTCCGTGTCGCGCGAACGGAAACTGTCCATGATCCCCGAGCGACCATCCACGGGCCGGGCCAGTCACCTCCCTGAACACGGGACAGCGCCTCGCGCACCCCCGCCGGACTAGCGGCACCGGCCACCGGAACCGCCGTTGGCCGGCACCCCGGGTTGCGGGTGCCGGCCAGCGGTCGGTCGGTCGGTGTGCGTGCCGTGGGTCAGCTGTTCCAGTACTGGCCGACCAGATCAGCGGCCTGCTGCTCCCACTGGGCGTAGGCGTCGGGGTAGGCGGAGACCTGGACGGTCTGCGCGGCCTCGGTCAACGGCATGTCCTGCCACCCGTCGA
>NZ_JBEZCZ010000034.1:0-84887 GCF_040647875.1 Micromonospora sp. NPDC049230 | reverse complement strand
CTAGACAGCTCCACTCCACAACCGGAGGCCTTCACCTACCTACGACATCAGATCGTGTCGTCACACAACCTCGACCAACCTCCCTGGACAGCACAGCTAGATCGTCATTACTGGTTTGTCGGTAACAATAATCCGATAAATAGACCCCGCAAAAGGGGCGAAACCGACGTGCATCATAATGACAGTTCTTGTGCGTAATGAATCAGTCTGGTGTGGCACCGGGCAGGTTGGCGCGTTGTCCTGCCCCGATAGACGTGAGGCGAGGCGTCGGGGCAGAACGACGTCCGATGTGTTGAGCTTCCGGTCATGGATGGACGAACGGGCGTGGGCGTCGTGCGGGGGCAGGTGCTTGACGATGTCGCCGACCTGGTTCCGACGTTCCCCGCGCCGCGGCGCGTACGGGTGGCCGTCGACGGGGTCGATGGGGTGGGCAAGTCGACGTTCGCCGGCGAGTTGGCCGCGTTGCTGAGCGGCCGGGGACGCGCTGTCGTGCACGTTTCGGCGGACGACTTTCATCACCGCCGGGCTGTGCGGCACCGCCGGGGCCGGGATTCGCCGGAAGGCTTCTGGCTCGACAGCTACGACTACGACGCCCTCGTCCACAACGTGCTGGAGCCGTTCGGTCCCGGGGGCTCAGGCCGTTACCGTCCTGCCGCCCACGATCTTCGGACCGACGGGGTCCTGGATCTCGCGTGGCGGACCGCGGAGCCCGGCGCGGTACTCATCGTCGACGGGCTGTTCCTGCACCGTGACGAGCTTGTGGAGTTCTGGGACTTCTCCGTCTTCCTCGACGCGCCGTTCGCGGTCACCGTGGCCCGGATGGCCGGACGCGACGGCTCGCACCCGGATCCCGACCATCCCAGCGTCGGCCGCTATGTCGGCGGCCAGCGGCTGTACTTCGCCGCCTGCGCGCCACACGAACGCGCGGACGTCGTCGTCGACAACCAGGATGTGACCCGACCGGTCCTCACCAAGGTCGACATCGGCCGACAAGGGTCGAGATGAGGGAGAACGGGCCGACCCGCACCGGCCCACGTCTCTCCGGCCGACTGCGGTGATCGTGGTGTGGACCCGCCCTGCGGCGGTCAGGGGTTGATCAGTTTCCAGTCTCCTTCGGAGACGACCTCAACTGTGCCATCGGCCACCTTGATGGCGGTGTTGTCGTCGATGGCGTAGGTCGGGACCGGGATTCCGGACGCCCACTTCTGGATGGTGGGCAGGTCGGTGTCCTCCATGTCCGGATGATTGAGATGGGGGTACAGCGTGAAATCCACGAGCCCCAGCGCCCGGTCGGCATCCTGCGCCATGTCGCTGCCGTCGGGGACGAAGGCAAGGTCGAAGTCGGCGTCGCAGTTGTACGGGGTGACCGCGATGCTTCCGGCGCTGACCCCCACGTAGACCGTGTCACTCAGCGACGGCAGGAGATCGGCCAGGCCCGACTGGCGCAGCCAGTAGGTCAGGTACAGCACGTCGCCGCCCCAGACCAGGAGGGCATCGGCCTCCCGGACCGCCGGGACCCAGTTCTCTTCCCGAATGGTCGGCAGCGCGGTGAGCTCCAGAATCCCCAGGGATTTCCAACCGAGTTGGGACAGCGGGATCGAAGCCCGGCCGTGGATCGCCTTCCACGCCCTCTCGGCTCCGCCGGGGAAGGGGTAGACACCGGTGGGGACGAACAGGGCCGTGGCCTCGGCGATCGGCTTGCCCAACAGGTCGACGAGCGCGTCGGAGATGCTCGGGTTGCAGATGCCCGACGACGTGAGAAGAAACTTCATCAATCCACTCTCCTGAAGCCACCACCTGCCCGTGAGAACCAGCATGCCCGGTCGCTAACCCGAGCGACACCTCGCTGGATCATCAGCGGGCGGCCGTCCGCACCCGATAGCGCAGGTGCAGCACCCGGTTGCCCGGGATCACCACGTCCGGATCCTCCAACAGGTGCCGCGCGTCGACCGACCCGAAGTAGCGCTTGCCGGACCCGAACACGACGGGTACGACGTCCATGCGTACCTCGTCGACCAGGCCCGCGGCAAGCGTCTGACCACCGACGTCGCCAGCGGCGACCTCGACGATGCGGTCACCCGCCAGCTCCTGCGCCTTGGCCGCGGCGGCCTCGACGCCGTCGACGAAGTGAAACGGCGCCTCGGGGTCCCAGCCCTCGGGCTGCGGCCGGTGCGTCACGACGACCACGTGGTCGATTCCGCTCGGCGGCTTCCCGTCCCAGCCGTCGGTCATGTCGAAGACGTGACGGCCGGCGATCGTGACTCCGATCTGGTCCCAGTATGGCCGGGTGTAGTCGTAGGACGCCTGCGACACCGTCAACGGCCGCTGTCGTCCAACGGGACGTCAGACAGGTCGGCCGCGGGCATCGGCAGGAACGGCGCCAGCCCCCACGGCTTGAAGTGCACGCCGACGGACCGGGTCCAGGGTGGGTAGCCGAACTCCCACGCGCGGGTGGGCATGGTGACCACGCAGCCGTCGGCGTAGTCGGCCGTCTCGACGGCGGCGCCACCCCGAATGCGGAAGGGCGCTCCGAGGTTGACGATGAGCAACGCCGACGGCGGCGGCAGCATCAGCCGGGCGTACGGCGGCACACCCGCCAGGTAGTAGAGGTCGTCGATCAGCCCGTCCAGCGGCGGTCGCGGCACTCTGGACACGTACTCCACGCCCACAGCATCGCCGACACGCCGCCGGCACCGCGCGGCGGCACGGGCCCGCCTCGGACACGGCGCGGTCAGCCCGCCTGCCGCCCGTGGGCGGCCCGGGCCGCGGCGGCCTCGGCGGACTGGCGCGCGCGCCACCTCTTCTGGGCCTCGCTGTTACACACTCGACATACCCTGCGGTATCGACCGCTCGTGGGGTCGGGCTCCCGCTCGTGTCCGTTGCGGCAGAGCGGCTGCTGGGCGCGCTCGCGGCAGGTCTCGGCGTGGGTCACCTGTCGCAGGTGGGTGGGTTCGATGCAGTCCGGCGTGCCACAGAGGTGGCGCACGTCCAACTCGGGGTCGTAACCACCAACGAAGACGACGTAGGCCGCGATGTGCGCCCACGCCCTCCCGCCGATCTTCTGGTGCACGCCTCGCTGGCTGCCGTAGCCGCGCACGATCAGGCAGCCGTCGTCCCGGCGCACCGAACGTTCGATGAGGTACGCGCGCAGGGTCTCCTCGGTGAAGTGTCGGGACAGACCCGTCAGCTGCGACAGCATCCCGCCAGGTTAGGTCAGGCGGGCAGTTCGAGGAGGTCACGGGCGCCCTGCCGGAGCAGGGCCGCGGCGACCGAGGTGCCGAGGGTGATCGGGTCCGCCGCCCACTCGTGCACGTCGAGCACCGTCTTGCCGTCCAGGCTGATCACCCGTGCCCGCAGGCCGAGGCGGCCATCCGGTTCGGTGCGGGCGAGCGCGGCGATGGGGGAGTGGCAGTTGCCCTGCAAGATGTGCAGCATGGTCCGTTCGGCCACGGTCTCCTGCTGTGCCCGCGGGTCGCCGAGGCTGGCGGCCAGGTCACGGGTGCGGGTGTCGTCGTCGCGGCACTGAAGGACCAGGGTGCCGGAGCCGACGGCGGGGACCATCGTGTCGACGTCGATCGGGTGGGTGATCCGAGCGGCCTGGCCGATGCGTCGCAGCCCGGAGACCGCGAGCAGCAGCGCGTCGTAGGTGTCGCCGGCGTCGAGTTTGGCCAGTCGGCTGTTCGCGTTGCCGCGGATGGGCACCGGCGTCAGGTGCGGCCAGTGCAGGGCCAACTGGGCGACCCGTCGTACCGCGGAGGTGCCGATCCGGGTGCCGGCGGGCAGGTGCTCGATCGGCAGGCCGGACGGGTGTACCAGGCAGTCCCGGACGTCGTCGCGGGCCAGGTAGGCGGCCATCACCGTCCCGGCTGGTGCCGGTCGGTCCCCGGGGACGTCCTTGACGCAGTGCACGACCAGGTCGACGTGCCCGGCGAGCAGCGCGGCGTCCACCTCCTTGGTGAACGCGCCCTTGCCGCCCAGCGCGGCCAGGTCGCCGTGCCATCGGTCGCCGCTTGTGGACATCGACAGCACCTCGACGGAGAGGTGGGGGTGCCGGTCGGTGAGCATCGCGCGGACCCGTTCGACCTGGGCCAGCGCCATCGGGGAGTTGCGGGTACCGATGCGCAGCAGGCGGGAATCCGGCATACCGGCGAGGGTAGTCCTGCCCGGGGGGTAACGGGCGGGCCGGTCGGCCGGTCGACAGCAGTGGCCGTTTGACGCGATCGACACGGCGTGGAGTTGCCGGCCCGGCGTCCGGTGCTCGTCCTCGGCGAGTGGGAGAGCACGTTTCCCCTCAACTGCGGGATCCTGGTCACTGTGACCACACAACGGCTCCGGGTCGCCGCGTACGCGGTGTGTCTGCGCGACGAAGGTCTGCTGCTCGCCCGCTGGGTGTCGCCCGACGGGGCGCGGCGGCACTGGACGCTGCCCGGCGGCGGGGTCGAGCACACCGAGGATCCGTTCGACGCCGTCGTGCGCGAGGTCGCCGAGGAGACGGGGTACGAGGCGCGGGTCGAGCAACTGCTCGGTGTGCACTCGCGGACCAGGCAGGTGCAGTCCTACGACGACTCGGGCGAGGTCGAGCTGCACATGGTGGCGGTCTTCTACCGGGCCGGGATCGTCGGCGGTGAGCTTCGGCCCGAGACGGGTGGTTCGACCGACCTGGCGCAGTGGGTTCCGCTGGCGCAGGTCGTGACGTTGGAGCGTTCCGTCGTCGTCGACGTCGGTCTGGAGCTGCACCGCAGCGCGCCACCCACCGGGCACCTGGAGCCGATCCACACGACCGGCCTGCTGCGGCACTGACCGGCCGGTGTTCCCGACGGCCGACGAGCGGCCATGCCCGTACGCCGCCGCGGCGGCGTACGGGCCGGTGAAAACCTTCCTCAGCTCTGGCGGTCGAGCCACTCCCGGTAGGCGGTGGGTGCGATGACGGCGTCGTCGGCGGCGATGAGGGCCGCACCGGGTGCGGCGGCGAACATGCCGGCGCTGTCGTCGGTGGTGACGGTGCGCTTGTCACCGCGTGCGGCCAGCGTGATCCGTCCCAGTTCGTCGAGGGTGAAGACGTCGGGGCCGGCGACGTTGCGGACACCGCGCAGGGGTGCGCCCATGCTGACCTCGGCGACGGCCTGCGCCACGTCGGCGGCGGCCATCGGCTGTACGGGCGTGCGGGGCAGCCGGACTGTGGTGTCGTCGGCCGTCCAGGACAGGATCGCCTCGACGAACTCGAAGAACTGGGTGGCGCGGACGATCGAGTACGGGACGGGACCGGCCTTGAGGATGTCCTCCTGGAGGACCTTGGCGCGGTAGTAGGCCAGGTCGGGCACCTGGTCGACGCCGACGATGGAGAGCACCACCGCGTGACCGACGCCCGCGTGGGCGGCCGCGGCCAGGAGGTTGTCCATTGTCGTCTGGAAGAAGGCGGGGGAGGCGTCGTCGAAGGTCGGCGAGTTCGCCAGGTTGACGACGACCTTGGCGCCGGTGAGTGCGTCGGCCAGGCCCTGCCCGGTGAGCAGGTCCACCCCTGTGGAGAGCGAGAGTGGCACCGCGTCGTGCCCGGCCGTCTGCAAGATCTTGACGACCTGTGACCCGATGAGGCCGGTCCCGCCCAGTACGGCGATCTTCATGCCCATGCACCTTCCCGTGACTGTGTTGTCGTTCGTCCGGTCGCTGGCGCTCCAGCTAATACTCGGATTCTTTCTGTCCGAGTAACTATATCCGGATAGAAGGAGTCCGAGTATTGCGGGGTGCGTGTGTCAGCTCACCGCGCCGCCGCGCTCAGGCGCCGGCGCCGCCGTCGACCGGCACTATCGCGCCGGTCACCATCGAGGCGCGGTCGCTGAGCAGCCAGGCGGCGGCCTCGGCGACCTCGCGGGGCTCGGCCATCCGGCCGAGCGGAGTCGCGGCGCTGCTGGCCTCGATGACGCCGGGGCTTGTCGCCTCCCACTCCTGCATCATCTCGGTGAGGGTGCCGCCGGGGGTGATGCCGTTGACCCGGATGCCGTCGGGTGCCCAGGTCACCGCGGCGGTCTCGGTGATGCTGTTGAGCGCGCGCTTCATGGCGCCGTAGGCGGGCAGGACGGGGTTCGCGCGGCGGCTGCCGATGCTGGAGGTGTTGACGATCGCCCCGCCGCCGTTGCGGCGCATCAGCGCGGCCTCGGCGTTCATGGCGGTCCAGTGGGCGAGGAAGTTGACGGCGAACTGTTCCTCGATGTCCTCGTCGCTGGTGGTGTGCAGCGGGCCGACCTGCCGCTGGACGACCCCACCGTTGTTGAAGGCGCCATCGAGCCGCCCGTGCAGCTGGTCGACCCGGTCGACGGCGGCACGGATGCTCGCCCGGTCGGCCAGGTCCAGGGCGACAGCGTCGGCGACACCGCCGCCGGCGCGGATCTCGGCCACGATGACGCCCAGGGCGCTGGTGCTGCGGGAGGCGAGCACGACGGCCGCGCCCTCCGCGGCGAAGAGTCGGCCGGCGGCCGCGCCGATGCCGCGGCTGGCGCCGGTGATGAGGATGACCTTGCCGGTGAGCAGGCCACCGGGCCTGCTGTCTGCGATGTGCGTGTTGTCCGTCATGACGACATCATTCGACGGGATCCCGGCCGGATGCAGGCACAGGTTGTACCACGATCCGCTGCCGTGGCCCGCGCATACTTGGCGCATGGACAAGCAGGAACTCGGGGCGTTCCTCCGCAGTCGCCGCGAGCGGCTGCGCCCGCAGGACGTCGGCCTCCCGTCCGGCCCGCGACGCCGGACGCCGGGTCTGCGCCGCGAGGAGGTGGCGGTCCTCGCGCACATCTCCACGGAGTACTACGTCCGACTCGAACAGGGCAGGGCACCACGGCCGTCGGGTGACGTACTGGCGGGGATCGCCGGCGCGCTGCGGCTCACCGACGCCGAGTCCGGCCACCTGCACGTCCTCGCGGGCACCGCGCCGAGCCGTACCGGACTGCACAGGCGTGACGTCCGCCCCAGCATCCGCACCCTGCTTGAGCGGCTACCGCAGACGGCTGGCTTCGTGCTGTCCGCCGCGTTCGAGATCCTGGCCTGGAACGACCTCGCCGCCGCGCTCATGGAGGACTTCGCCGCGCTCGCACCCGAGGACCGCAACCTCGCCCGCCGGGCCTTCCCCGGGCCGCAGCACCCCGGCGCGAGGCTGTACGGGGTGTCCGACGCCGCCGAGTTCCGGCTCGCCGTCGTGATGCGGCTGCACGCCACCCTCGCCCGCTACCCGACCGATCCCGAGATCACCGGCCTCGTCGACGACCTCCTTGCCACCGATCCCGACTTCGCCCGGCTCTGGCAACGGCGCGACGTGCAGGCCCCGCCGATGCTCACCAAGACCTTCCGCCACCCGACCGTCGGGGAGGTCACCGTCGACTGCGACACCCTCACCCTCACCGACCGGGACCAGTACCTGGTGCTCTTCACCGCACCGCCGCAGTCCCCCGGGGCCGAGGCGCTGGCCCTCCTGAACGTCCTGGGCGCGCAGGCCAGCAGCTATGTGCGGTAGCGCCGCCGTCGGCCGCTGGTCGAGATCAACTGCCGCACCCCGACTAGGGTGACGACATGAAGATGTCCGGCGGGGTCGAGTGGGCCCTGCACTGCTGCGTGGTGCTGACGGCCAGCCACACGCCCGTCTCGGCGGCCAAGCTGGCGCAACTGCACGACGTCTCCGGCAGCTACCTCGCCAAGCAGCTCCAGGCCCTGGCCCGCGCCGGCCTGGTCCACTCCGTGCAGGGCAAGTCGGGCGGCTACGTGCTGACCCGCGCACCGGAGAGCATCACCCTGCTCGACGTGGTCCGGGCCATCGACGGCCCCGGCCCGACCTTCGTCTGCACCGAGATCCGCCAGCGTGGCCCGTTCGCGACGCCCGCCGACGCCTGCACCACGCCGTGCCCGGTCGCCCGCGCCATGTGGGCGGCCGAGGACGCGTGGCGTCAGGCGCTCGCCGCCGTCACGGTCGCCGACCTCGCCGGCGACGTCGACGCCACCTCCGGCCCCGAGGCCCTGGCCGGCATCCAGGCCTGGTTGACAAGCGGCACGGGCTGAGCACGCTCAGCCCGTGTGGCGTACCTCGCTGTGCCAGATCTGCGCCCATGGACGCCGCAGCCCTCGGCACACGTGGATCGGGCCGTCGTTCTCGTCGTTTTCCACCTCGACCCGCTGGTCCACCCGCCCGGCGAGGGTGCACTCGTCGAACCAGGCGGTCAGCGGGTCGGGACGCTCCCACCCGACCGCGATGACCACGTCCGCGTTGGCTGGCGGCTGACCGAAGTCGGCCATGCTGTTGTGCCCCGAGTAGGCCCGGGGCAGCTCACGGGTCGGACCGTAGCGGGCCAGCGCGCCGGCCTCGCCGTAGTTGTCGGTCAGGACGACCGCCCGGGAGCGCTCCTCGGGCGCCAGCCCACGATGGACGGCGGCGACCGAGTCGGCGAACGCCGGCCAGCCGATCGTCTCACCGGCGTCGTAGTTGACGTCGACCACGAAACCGGGCAGCCGCTCGGCCGGCAGCACCGGCAGCAGCAGCACGATGGTGGGCAGCAGCAACGGCACCGCGCCGAGCGCGAGCAGCCCCCGACGCAGCCGCACCGACCCGCGCGACGCCCACGCGACTGTCACCACCGCGCCGGCGGCGGTGAGCACCAGCAGCAGCGGCGCGTCGTAGTAACCCTTGCCGCCGGCGACCACCACGATGCCGAACACGACCAGCCAGGCCCAGGCCACCGCCCGGTAGGCCCGCCAGGCCGGGCGGCGCAGCAGCGCGACGAGGCCGGCGATCCAGATGGGTACGGCGTACGGGCTGATGATGACGAACTGGAGGGTGAGCGCGTCGAGGCGGCCACTGTAGGAGCTGTCACCGTCGGAGATGGAGGCGGCAACGCCGAGCTGCGGGAAGCCGTGCGCCGCCTGCCAGATCAGGTTGGGTGCGGCCAGCAGCACGGCGATCCCGGCGGCGGCGAGCACCCACCTGTCGCGCAGCAGCCGACGGGGCCCGGCGATGAGCACGCCGGCGATCAGCCCCACGGCCAGGAGCGCGGGCAGCAGCTTGCTGAGCATGCCCACGCCGAGCGCCAGCCCGATGCCCAGCGCCCAGCGGCTGTCGCCGGAGCGCAGCAACCGCACCGCGCCCCACGCCGCGACCAGCCAGACCAGCAGGTCGACGGTGGTGGTGCTGAGCAGGTGCCCGCTGGCGAGCACGATGCCGGACAGCGCGGCCAACACCGCCGCGCAGGTCTGCGCGCCGGGACCGGCGCCCAGTTCGCGGGCGATGGCGGCGACCAGTAGGACCGCCCCGCCGGCCAGCAACGCCGACGGGGTCCGCAGGATCACCAGGTTGCCCGGCGCGATCGTGTCCAGGAGGCGGGCCAGCGCCGGGACCAGCGGGCCCTGGTCGACGTAGCCCCAGTCGAGGTGTCGGCCGGCGAGCAGGAAGTACAACTCGTCGCGGTGATAGCCGTAGCGGCCGGCGAGCAGCAGCAGGAGCACACTCGTCGCCAGGGCCACCAGCCACGGCCCGCGCGTGGGCGCACCGGGCTCCGGTGGCAGCGTCGACGGTGCCGTCCCGGCTGGACGCTGCGGCCGGTCGGTGTCGATCGCGGGCTCGCTCATTGGCACATGATGACGGGCAGGCCTGTCGCGCGGGTGCCCGTGACAGGCTCCGGCGGCCTCCCCGTGCAGGTGGGTGAGCCGGGTGCGAAGATCGGCTTCTGGACTCGGACCGAAAGGACGATATGCGCTATCGCACTCTGGGCGGCACCGGCACTGTGGTGTCGACCCTGTGTCTGGGCACCATGACCTTCGGTGCGGAGACCGACGAGGCCGGCAGCTTCGCCCAACTGGACCGGTTCGTCGAGGCCGGGGGCACCTTCCTGGACACCGCCGACGTCTACTCCACGGGTGTCTCCGAGAGCATCGTCGGGCGCTGGCTGCGGGCCCGGCCCGACCTGCGCGACCGACTGGTGATCGCCACGAAGGGCCGCTTCCCGATGGGGCCGGGGGCGAACGACGCCGGCCTGTCCCGGGTGCACCTCACCCGCGCCCTGGACGCCAGCCTGCGACGGCTCGGCGTCGAGGCCGTCGACCTCTACCAGGCGCACGCCTGGGACCCGCTCACCCCACTGCCGGAGACACTGCGGTTCTTCGACGACGCGGTGCGCGCCGGCAAGATCCGCTACGCGGGGGTCAGCAACTTCACCGGTTGGCAGTTGCAGAAGGCCGCCCTGCTCACCCAGCACCTCAACCTCACCCCGATCGTGACCCTGCAACCGCAGTACAACCTGCTGGCCCGGGAGATCGAGTTCGAGCTGGTGCCGGTCTGCGAGAACGAGGGCATCGGCATCCTGCCGTGGTCGCCGTTGGGTGGTGGCTGGCTGACCGGCAAGTACCAGCGCGACAGCACGCCCACCGGCGCGACCCGGCTCGGGGAGAACCCGCAGCGCGGCGTCGAGGCGTACGCCGGTCGTAACGCCGAGGAGCGCACCTGGCGGGTGCTCGACGCGGTCGGCCGGGTCGCCAGGGAACGCGGCGTGTCCATGTCGGCGGTGTCGTTGGCCTGGCTGGCGGCCCGGCCGGCGGTCACCTCGGTGATCCTCGGCGCGCGCACCACCGAGCAGCTCGACGACAACCTGACCGCCGCGGACCTGGTCCTCGACGCCGAGCAGATGCGGTTGCTGGACGAGGCGAGCGCCCCGCTCGTGGGCGACTACCCCTACGGCGGGGCGGGTGTGCGCCAGCGTGCCCGCGACCTGCCGACCGCGCCATGATCGCCTTCCCCGAACCCACCGCCCCGGCGGGCAGCCGCACCGAGGTCTTCCTGCGCTACCTGGACTACTTCCGCGAGTCCGTGGTGGCCAAGGTGTCGGCGCTGGCCGAGGCGGAGCTGCGGCGCAGCCGGCTGCCGTCCGGCTGGACCCCGCTGGAGTTGCTCACGCATCTGCGGCACGTCGAGCTGCGCTGGATCGAGTGGGGTTTCCAGGGTCGGGACGTCGCGCAGCCGTGGGGTGACCGTCGCGACGACCGCTGGTACGTCGCCCCCGACCAGACCCGCGCGGATCTGGTGGCGGCGCTGCGGGCGCAGGGCGCGCACACCACGGCGGTGGTGACGGCGCACGACCTGGCGGAGGTCGGTGCGCCGGGGCCGCGCTGGAACGGCGCGGACCCGGCGTCGCTGGAGCGGGTGCTGTTGCACCTGGTGCAGGAGTACGCCCGCCACCTCGGTCACCTCGACGTGGTCGCCGAGCTGGCCGGCGGCCCGACCGGAGAGTGAGGCCCCGGCTCGATAATGGGGCATGCCGCTGCTCGTCGCGCCCGCCCTGCCCGCCGGGAGTCTCGCCGCCCAGGAGCAACCCCACCTTCCGGTACGCCCCGGGCTGACGCTGCGGCCGTGGCACGCCGCCGACGCCACGGCCGTCCGGGTCGCCTTCGACTGTCCGGTTATCCAGCGGTGGCACGTGCGCCGCTTCGACGGCGACGACGAGGCGCGGGCCTGGACGGGGCAGTGGGCGGGCCGCTGGCACGCCGAGACGGCGGCCAGTTGGGCGGTCGTCGACGCCGACGATCAGCCGATCGGGCAGGTGGGTCTCCGGGCCCTGCTGCTGGCCGAGGCGTCGGCGCAGGTGTCGTACTGGCTGCTGCCCGGCGCGCGTGGCCGGGGGGTCGCGACCGACGCGCTGGCGACACTGACCCGGTGGAGCTTCACGCGGGCCGGCCTGCACCGGTTGGCACTGGAGCACTCGACCGCCAACGTGGCGTCCTGCCGGGTGGCCACCCGTGCCGGCTTCGGCGTGGAGGGCGTGGCCCGCGCCTCGGTGCGCCACGTCGACGGCTGGCACGACATGCACCTGCACGCGCGGTTGGCTCAGGGGTCCGTCTCGTAGCTCCTGGTTCGCGGGTGCGCGGCACCGGTCACGCCGTTGGGCTGCCAGCGACGATTCCGACCGCCTCGACGAGCCCGTTCGCGCCGGCCAGGCTGCGGTCGTGCAGCTCGCTCGGGTCGACCCCGCGTGCGCAAACCGCGTCGGCGAAGTGCTCGATGTCCTTGCGCGTCAGCGGCTGCATGTGCGGGGCGATGTCGGGAGTGATCTCGGTGTTCAACGCCCCGAGCATGAAACTCGCCCCGCTGCTCGCCGAGATGGCCTCGACCAGCGGTCCGATCTTCACGTCCAGTTGGGCGGCGATTCGCAGCATGTCTGCCGCGTTCTTGAGGTTGCTCATTGTCATCGAGTTGTTCAGCAGCTTCGTCAACTGGCCGGTTCCGGAGCCGCCCATGTGGAGCACCGTCCGGGAGAAGGTCTCGAAGATCGGCACGCAGCGGTCGTACGCGTCGTGCTCCCCGCCCACGGACGTGGTCAGTGTCCGCGCCTTGGCGCCGGGCCCGCCGCCGCTCACCGGTGCGTCGAGGAACGGGATGCCGCCCGCCGCGAAGCGGTCGGCGAGCGCGGTACTCTCGCCCGGGTCGCCGGTGCCGTGGTTGACCACCACAGTGCCGCCGCGCAGCCCCTGCCGAAGCTGCTGGTTGTCCAGCAGGTCATGGATGTCGCCATCGTCGCGCAGGCACAGCAGGAGCACGTCGACCGCCCCGGCGAGGGCCGCGACGCTCTCGTGCGTCGTGTACGTGTAGCCGCTGAGCGCCTCCAGCGACTGCGGACGATCGTCATTGCCTGTTCCCTTCTCCTGGGGTCGACGGCCGCGCCGGGGCCGGGTGTTCTCAGTTGAGGAGCCCGAGGGCGACGTCCCACAGCCGTTGCGCGTTGGCCGGATCGAGGGCGTACCGGGCGACGCCCGCGTAGTTCGCAGGCATCTCGTCGACCACCGGGGCCTCGGTGACGTCCTCGAAGTAGCGCCCGCCGACGCCGTCGACAAGCGGCGAACCGGCCAGCAGGGCGGTGGTCGCGGCCCCCTGCTGCGGGGTCTTGTGCTGTTCCTTGGGCGTACGCAGCCCGCCGGTGTGCTTCTGGAGGCCTGTCGCGATGGCGCCGGGGTTCAGCGCGTTGGCGTAGATGCCCGCACCGGACCAGCGTCGGGTCGCCTCGACGGCGAGCAGCACCTCCGCGGTCTTGGACTGCCCGTAGGCGAGGAACGGGTCGTACGGGCGGAATCGGAAGTGCAGGTCGTCGAAGATGACGGGGGAGAACAGGTGCCCGCTGGAGGCGACCGAGACGACGCGTGCGCCACCGGCGGCGGCCAACGCGTCGTGCAGCCCGAGGGTCAGCGCGAAGTGGCCCAGGTAGTTGGTGGCGAACTGCATCTCCCAGCCCTCGGGGGTGCGCTGGAGGTGCGGCAGCGCCATGATCCCGGCGTTGTTCACCAGGATGTGCAGGGGCTGCTCCCATCCGTCGACGAACCTGCGCACCGACCCCTGGTCGGCCAGGTCGAGTTCCCGTGCGCTGATGTCGGTGTTTCCCGTTGTCGCCGTGATGTCCGCGATGGCCGTCTCGGCGACGCTGGTGCGGCGCACGGCCAGCACGACCTCGGCGCCCGCGCCGGCGAGGGCGCGAGCGGTCTCCACACCGATGCCGCCCGCGCCGCCGGTGATGATCGCGCGCTTGCCGCTCAGGTCGACGCCGGCGAGCACCTCGGCCGCGGTGGAGCTGAACCCGAACGGAGTCTCGATGCGCTGTGCCATGTGTCCCATTCCTCTCGTCGTGCCTGGTGACCCACTCTTCCCGCCTCCCAGGGATTCAGGCGTGGTCCCCCTTTTCCTGGTAGTCGCAGGGCCAGGCTCGCGCCGGTGGCTAGCGGGCCTCGGCCCAGCCGACGAAACGCGGGGTCAGGTCGGGCAGCGCGACGCCCGGGTTGAGCGCGGTGAGGTCGGCTTCGGCTGCCTGCTGCACCGTCGCCAGGTGAGCCAACAGGCCCGGCCGGTCCTCGCGGTACTCGCCGAGCAGGCGCAGCTTCGCGGCCGAGCACGGCCACAGGATGCCGCAGACCGGGCAGCGCCACGACGGGCGCAGCGGAGAGTGCTGCCGGCGTACGGGCATCAGACGACCCCCACGGGCCCGGTGCGCCGGATCGGCGTGGGCGGGCGGGTCTCGTTGGCCCGACGGGGGGCCCGAAACTGCACCTGCACGCCGTTGCGCCGCACGTACAGCTCGCGCCGTGCGATCGCTTCGCCCTTCGGGTTCAGCTCGTAGGCGTCCAGCCAGAACCAGCCGTCGTAGGTGTGCCGGTCGGGTAGCTCCCGGATGACCCGCACGACGATCGGGTCGCGGAACTGCACGCTCGCGGCGGTGGTCAACCGGACCACGTCGCCGGCCCGCAGGGTGTCGGTCATCGCCGTCCCTCCGGCTGCCTCGGCTCTGCTCGCTCGTCTGGCATCGCTCTCCCCTCTCGCACCGTCCACACAACACCTTGCCCAGGGTCGTCGGACAATCACACAGCGTTGTGTAATCTCCTGTGGACGGCTGATTTGCTCCAGAGGAGAGATGGCATGAACCACGCCTTTGTCAGTGCGCTCGCCGCCGCGGGGCACACCGCCGAGAGTCTCGCCGGTCGTGTCGGCGTGCACCCGAAGACCGTCGCGAGATGGGCGAACCCGGGCCACATTCCCCAGAGCAGGCACCGCTCGACGGTGGCGGAGCTGCTGGCAAAGGACTCCGACACGCTCTGGCCGGACGTGGTCCGCCGTCGCGAACCGGTGTGGTTCCGGCCGTGGGTCGATCTCGAACGCGAGGCGGTGACGTTGCGGTCGTTCGAACTGGCCTGGGTGCCCGGCCTGTTGCAGACGGAGGCGTACGCGCGGGCGACCCTGGCGGGCGGGGTGCTGACACCGGACGCGGTAGCCGAGTTCACCGAGGCGCGGATGGCCCGCCAGGCGATCCTCGGCCGCGAGGGCGGGCCACTGCTGATCGCCGTGCTCGACGAGGGGGTGCTGCGGCGACGCGTCGGCGACGACCGCGCCCTGATGGCGGCGCAGCTCGCCCGGCTGATCGAGCATGCCGAGTCAGACTGCGTCCAACTGCACATCGTCCCGGCCGACGCGCCCAGCTACCCGGGGCTGGACGGCCCCTTCACCATCGCCGACATGCCGGACGGGTCGCGGGTCGCGCACGTCGACGGCCCGGCCCAGGCGCAGATCCTCGATCAGGCATCGGAGCTTGTTAAGCTCGAACGACGGTGGGAGCGTATTCGCGGAGAGGCACTGCCCCGAGGGCGTTCCTTGGATCTTCTGAGAGAAGCGGCAGCATCATGGACATGAGCGGTGCGCGGTGGCGTAAGAGCACCAAGAGCGGCGGCAACGGCGGCAACTGTGTCGAGGTCGCCGACAACCTCCCCGGCGTGGTCCTCGTGCGGGACACGAAGGATCGCGACGGTGCCACGCTGACCTTCAGCCCCCAGGCGTGGCGTGGCTTCGTCGCCATGACCCGGGCCGCCGGCTGACCAACCTTCACCGCACAAAGGCTCCCGACACTGGTCGGGGGCCTTTTGCGTGAGCCCGACCGGCACCACGCCGGCGGGTTCGGCCGGTTGCGGGGCCCGTCGACCAGGTCAGCCAGCGGCGCCCGAGCCGGTCGCCGCAGCCGGCGGCCGAGCAGCCGGCGGCCGAGCAGCCACGTGCCGACCGGGCGGGTCGGAAAAACGCCTGGCGGTCCGCGTACCACTGATGCGAGGGTGACCGGCGTGACTGCGCATGCTCTGGCCGGTGCACTGGCCGACGACGGACGGCGACGGATCTTCGCGGCGATCGTGCTGGGTGCGACAAGCGCGGCGCTTGTCGCCGAGCGGACCGACCTGCCGGCGCGGGTCGTGCTCACCGGGGTCCGCCGGCTCGCCGACGCGGGCCTGGTCACCGGCGCGGACGGCGCGCTCGCGGCCGACGAGGCGTCGTTGCGGGCCGCCGCCCGCGACAGCCGCCCGGCCGACGACACCGACCCGACCGCCGATCCGGTGCTGCGGACCTTCCTGCGCGGAGACGTCCTGGTGGGCCTGCCGGCGCAGCCGAAACGGCGGCGCGTGCTGCTCACCCACATCGCCGAGCGGTCGTTCGCGCCGGGCACCCGCTATCCGGAGCGGGCCGTCGACGAGGCGCTCAAGGCGTGGTGCGCGGCGGGTGGGTCGGACCACGCCACGCTGCGTCGGTATCTCGTCGACGAGCGGTTGCTCACCCGCGAGCACGGCATCTACCAGCGGGCCTGATCGTCCACGGCGCAAACCGTCTGGTCGCGGAGGATCTTGCTAGCCTCGGCGCATGACCTCCTGCACGCCCGCCGACGGCCCACCGGATCTGCTGTTCCTGCTGTCCTGGGCCAGCCACGCGTTGCAGACCGAGCATGCCGCCGGGCTGGCCGAGCTGGGCATCTCGCCGCGAGCCCACTACGTGCTGGCGCAGGCGCACACCGGCGAGCTGACCCAGCGGGAGATCGGCGAGCGGTGCGGCGTGGACAAGACCACGATGGTCGTCACGCTCGACCAGTTGGAGCGGGCCGGGCTGGCCGAGCGCCGTCCGGCGCCGACGGACAGGCGGGCCCGCCTGGTCGTGGTGACACCGGCGGGGGAGCAGGTCCTGCAACGGGCGCGGCAGGTGGTCCGGCGCATTCAGGACGACCTGCTCGCGACCCTGCCCGCGCAGGACCGGGAGGCGTTCCTGCGCGCCCTGCTGGCGTTGGTGAACGGCCCGCTGGCCCATACCTCCCCCTACGCGCCGGGCGCTCGCTCCGGCTGTTAGTTCCGAGAAAGATAGTTCCGAACAAGACTATCTGCTACGGTCTTACTCGTTCGCTTCCCCTGAACGAGGAGCCGTCATGAGCGCTACCGCCGTCACGACCCCCACCACCTCGACCCTGCGTCGCCGCGCCCTCGGCGTCACCGCCGCCGTGGTGGCCGCCCTGGCCATCTGGGCGATCGGCGCGCTCGCCGGGGTCGACTACACCGTCGAGAGCCCGGGTCAACCCGCCACCGACATCGGGGCGGGCGCGGTTCTCGTGGTCGCCCTGGGCGCCGCCCTGCTCGGCTGGGCGGCGCTGGCCCTGCTGGAACGCCTCGCCCCACGGGTCGCCCGACCGGTCTGGATCTCCCTCGCCGTGGTGCTGACGGCGGTGTCCCTCGTCCCCCTCTTCGGCGTCGAGGCCACCGGCGGCGCCAAGCTGACCCTCGGCGCGACACACCTGGCCGTGGCGGTCCCCCTGATCGCCCTGCTGCCCCGCCCTCGCCGCTGACGGCACCCGACGCGCTGGATTGTCTGCGCCCACCCCAGCCCTGCGGGGCGACGGGGTGGGCGCAAACCGTGTGGTCGGGGCACCGCGAGGTTGCTAGCATCGCCGTCATGGCACGAGGTGTCTGGTCGCAGAAGGTCCGCTCCGCCCGCTGACGGCGGCGCTCTTCCCTCTGCTGAATCCGCGCTCGCCGTCCCGGTTCCCGCCGGGCGGCCACTGGCTGCTGCCCGGCTCAATCGCGAGCTGCGGAGCACCGTTGAACCTCACACCACACCCCGAACCTCTCTCCCCGCCCATCGAGGCCGGCGGCAACGCGCACGTGCGCGCCACCGGCATCACCGTCACCCGCGGGTCCCGTCGCGTCCTGCGGGACGTGTCGGTCACCGTCTCCGCCCGGTCACGAGTCGCGGTCGTCGGCGAGAACGGTCGCGGCAAGACGACGTTGCTGCACGTCCTCGCCGGGCTGATCACACCGGACGCCGGCACCGTGCGGCGGGCCGGCACAATCGGCCTGGCCCGCCAGGAACTGCCCGCGCGCGACGGCGAGACCGTCGGCACCCTGACGTCCGAGGCGCTGACCGCATCACTGTCGGCCCTCGCGGCGCTGGATGAGGCAGCCTTCGCGGTCGCCGGGGGTGATCCGGTCGCCGGGGACCGCTACGCCGCCGCGCTCGACGAGGCCACCCGGCTCGACGCGTGGGACGCCGAACGCCGCGTCGACGTGGCGCTGGAGGCCCTCGACGCCTGCCCGGACCGCGACCGCCCCCTGGCGACGCTGTCGGTCGGCCAGCGCTACCGGGTGCGACTGGCGTGCCTGCTCGGCGCGCGACACGATGTGCTGCTGCTCGACGAGCCCACCAACCACCTCGACGCCGACGGCCTGGACTTCCTGACCCGCCGGCTGCGCGATCACCCCGGCGGCCTCGCCATCGTCAGCCACGACCGGGCGTTGCTGCGCGACGTCGCGGACCGGTTCCTCGACCTCGACCCGACCCGCGACGACACGCCGCGGCTGCACGCCGGGGGCTACGACGCCTGGCAGGACGCGCGGCGTCGCGAGCGGGAGCGCTGGCAGCAGGAGTACGAGGAGCAGCAGGCCGAGCATCGCCGACTACAGGACGCGGTGTCGGCGGCCCGCGACCGGCTCTCCACCGGGTGGCGGCCGGACAAGGGGACCGGCAAACACCAGCGCCAGTCCCGCGCGCCGGGCGTCGTGCAGGCTCTCCACCGGCAGCAGGACGCACTCCGGGCGCACCGGATCGACGTGCCGGAACCGCCGCCGGCATTGCGGTTGCCGGACCCGGGTGTGCGGCCCGGGGCACCGCAGGTGCGTGCGCGGGGCATCGCCGTGCGCGGGCGCCTTGCCGGCCCGGTCGACCTCAGCATCGACGGCGGCGACCGGCTGCTCGTCACCGGACCCAACGGCGCTGGGAAGTCCACACTGCTCGCGGTGCTGGCCGGCGCCCTCGAACCCACCGACGGTCACGCCTGGACGGCGCGGGAGGCCCGCATCGCCCGGCTCACCCAGGAGACCGCCGAGCAGGCCCCCGAACTCGACGCCGACGAGGTGTACACCCGTCAGGTGGGCTCGCTCGTCGCCCGCGGGGTGCTCTCCGACGCGGACGCCGTACCGCTCGCGGCGCTTGGTCTGCTGGACTCCGCCGCGATGCGGACACCGGTGGGGCGGATGTCGCAGGGGCAGCAGCGCCGCCTCGACCTGGCGTTGGCACTGGCCGGGCGGCCCACGCTGATCCTGCTCGACGAACCGACCAACCACCTGTCGTCGAGGATGGCCGACGAGCTGACCGCCGCGATCCGCGACACGGACGCGGCCGTCGTCATCGCCACCCACGACCGGCAACTACTGCGGGACCTGTCCGACTGGCCGCGCCTGCGGATCGGCGAGTCGTCGACACCGGGCGCGCGAGCCCAGGCGACCGGATAAAACCGTTGACCGGGCGGTCATGATCAGCAGGTGACCATGATCGCCCGGTCCGCCTGGGCAACCACCGCCGCCCGGCCCGACCACCCCGACGCCGTGCTGCTGTTGCGCGAGTACATGACCGAGATGGTGGTTCGCTATCACCGTCGCCCGGCTCTGCCCGGCGAGGTCGAACGGGCTCTGGCCGAGTTGCCCAGCGACGACCTGACCGCGCCCACCGGGCTGCTCCTGCTCGCCCACCGCGGCGACGAGGTGGCCGGCTGCGCCGGCCTGCGCTGGCAGCCCGGCTGGGCCGAGCTGACCCGGGTGTTCATCCGACCCGCTCATCGGGGCGAGGGTGGCGGTGCCGCGCTGCTGGCCGCCGCCGAGCAGCGGGCCGAGGCGGCCGGCGCGGACCGGATTCGGCTCGACACCCGCGCCGACCTGGTCGAGGCCCGCGCCCTGTACGCCCGGCACGGCTACACCGAGATCCCGGCGTACTCGCACGGCCCCTACGCCGAGCACTGGTTCGAGAAGCGACTGCGATGAGCGGTTGACGCCGGCCAGCGGATGCGTTAAATAAGAAGAGGAAGTTGAGTCACCCCGGCTCAACTCATCACCTTCGGCCCGGAGAACCGAGGAGGCATGACCATGTTGATGCGTACCGACCCCTTCCGCGAGATCGACCGACTCGCCGACCAGTTCTTCGGTACGGCGGCCCGTCCCGCGACGATGCACCTGGACGCCTACCGCGACGGCGACCACTTCTACGCGGCGTTCGACCTACCCGGCGTCGACCCGGACACCATCGACTGCACCGTCGAGCGCAACGTGCTCACCGTCCGCGCCGAGCGTCGCCGGCCCACCGGTGACGGCGTCGAGTTGGTCGCCGCCGAACGCCCGATGGGCACCTTCACCCGGCGGCTGTTCCTGGGCGACACCCTGGACACCGACAAGCTGGAAGCTGGTTACGAGCACGGGGTGCTGACGTTGCGCATCCCGGTCGCCGAGCGCGCCAAGCCGCGCCGCGTGACCATCAGCTCCAACGGCGACGGGCGCCGGCAGATCAACGCCTGATCACGGTGACGGGTGGGATCGGCGCGCCTGCGCGCTGATCCCACCCGAGGCTGAGAGCCTTTTTCACATGGCGATCTCCGACGCTCCGGTGCTGACCCGCCCGTCCGCGCCACCCGCGCTGCCGAGCGGGCCGATCGAGGTCACCGAGGCGTGGCTGCGTAACCGGCGGCTGTCCGAGCACACCCGCGACGCCTACCGCCGCGACGTCACCGGCTGGCTGCGCTGGTGCGCCAGTCGCGACCTGGACCCGCTGCGGGTCACATTCCTGCACGTCAACGAGTACGCCCGAGCGCTGGAGTCCACAATCGGCGCCCGCAGCGGCCGGCCGCTGACCCCGGCCACCGTGGCCCGTCGGCTCTCCGCGCTGTCCAGCTGGTACGACTTCCTCGTCAAGCTCGGCGGCGTGGCGGCCAACCCGGTCTCCGGAGTCGACAGGCCCCGCGTCGACCGGGACCACTCCGCGACCATCGGGCTCACCCCGGAGGAGGTGGACGCGCTGCTCGGCGCCGCCGACGCCGACACCGGCCCGACCGCCGCCCGCAACCGGGCCGCGCTCGCGCTCCTGGCCGACCTGGGCCTTCGGGTCGGGGAGCTGATCTCGCTGGACCTGACCGACCTCGGCACCGAACGCGGGCACCGCAGCGTGCGCTTCGTCGGCAAGGGCGGCAAACAACGCCGCCGCGCCCTCACCCCCGGCACCGGGTACGCGGTGGACGCCTACCTGGCCCAGCGGGCCGCCGCCACCGGCGTGCCGGTGCCACAGTTGACCGGCCCACTGCTGGTCACCGCCAGCGGCGCCCGACTGGACCGGCACTCGGTGTTCCGGATGGTCCGCCGGCTCGCCCGCGCCGCCGGCATCCCGGCCTGGGCGAAGCTGTCCCCGCACTCGCTGCGGCACGCCTTCGCCACCACCGCCCGCTCCGAGGGCGTGCCGCTGGAAGACGTGCAGGACGCGATGGGTCACGCCGACCCGCGCACCACCCGCCGCTACGACCGCGACCGGCACAACCTCGACCGCGACCCGGCGTACGCGGTGTGGGCGGCCCGGTCCCGCCGCCGGGCCTGATCGCCACACGCTCGCTGCGCCGGTCAGTCGAGAACGTCCCTCGCGATGCTCGATCAGCACCGACATGGGCACCTGCCCGCGCTCGCCTCGGCCGCTCAGCAGAGCAGCTCCAGGTGGTGGTGGGCGTCCTCGGCGATCTCCTCGTGCCGCAGCCAGCGCCGCGCCCACAGCCGGGCCGCCAACTCCGCCTGCTCGTCACCCCACGCGGCGTGCTCGACGAGCAGCGCGGTGGTCAGCGCGTACGCCAGGCGCAGCGCCAGGCCACGGGCACCGGCCTGCACCGCCGCGGCGCTCGGGTCGGCGGTGACAGCGGTGATGGTGTCGCCCAGCTGCGCGGCGGCGGCGGCCAGGGTGTCGGCGAGCGCAGGTGACAGCGGTCGGGCCAGGTCGACGGCGGCGGCGAGCCGGCGCAGCACCGGTGCCCCGGCGTCCTCCCTGGTCAACGCGCGCAGCACGTCCAGGGCCAGCACGTTCGTGGTGCCCTCCCAGATCGGCAGGACCTGCGCGTCGCGCAGCAGCCGGGGCACGCCGGTGTCCTGCACGTAACCGGCCCCGCCGAAACTCTCCACGTACTCGCTGGCGGAGCTGACGGCGAGCCGGCCGGTGGCCAGCTTCGCCAACGGCGCCACGATGCGCAGCTCCGCCGTCGCCTCCGGGTCGGCGCCGACCTCGACCCGCCCGAGCAGCGCGAACGCGTGCCCGGCGAGGGCGAACGCGCCCGCCGCGTCGACCGCGAGGGTGCCCAGGGTGGCCCGGTGCAGCGGCGAGGACGCCAGCGGCCCGCCGGCGACGTGCCGCACCTCGGCGTACGCGCGGGCGTAGTCCAGTCCACGGCGCATCCCACCGGCCGCCGCGGCGGCGTTGTGCACCCGGGTCACCACGACCAGGGTCATCGCCCGCACCAGGCCGGGCACCGCCGGGTCGCCCAGCGGGAGCGCGTACGCGTCGCGCAGCCCGATCTCGGCGGTGGGCAGCGCGACAGTGCCGAGCTTGTCCTTGAGGCGGTGCACTGTGACACCCGACGCGGGCGCGCCCGGCGCCTCGCCGATGCTCAACGGCGAGTCGGCCGCGTAGCGGGGGACCAGGAACGGTGCGAGCACCCGGCTGCCCCGCCCGGCGCCCTCCGGTCGGGCCAGCGCCACCGCCATCGCCGCGTCGGCGGCGGAGCAGAACCACTTCTCCCCGGTCAGCCGCCAGGACCCGTCCGCCGCCGGTCGGCCGATGGTGCTGGAACGGCCCAGGTCGGAGCCGCCCTGCGACTCGGTCATCCACTGCCCGCTGGTGATCGCGGTGGCCGGGTCCGTGGAGATCAGCCGGGGCAGCCACGCGTCGCGGACCCCGGCGTCCACGTCGGGCGTGCTGAGCAGCGCCGCCGCCCCGTCGGCCATCGCCACCGGGCAGGAGAACGTCGCCGACTCCGGCCCGTACAGGTGCAGCAGGGCGTGCTGCACGACCCGCGCGGCGGCGCCCCAGGTGCCGCGCGCGTCCGGCAGGTAGGGCAGCGCGACCACGGCGTGTCGGGCGGCGGCGGCGCGCTGCGCCTGCCAGCCGGCGGAGGTGTCGATCCGGTCGATCCGCGCGCCCCACGGGTCGTAGCGGACCAGCGTCGGCGGGTGCGCCTCCGCGTCGGCGTGTGCCGCGCGCAGCGGCCCGGTGACGTCGGCGGCCAGGTCGGCGAGGCGGCCCTTCGCGGCGGCGTGCCCGGCCGGGCCGAGGTGGCGCTCCAGCCAGGACCGCAGCAGGCCGTCACCGGCGTACGGATCGACGGGAGGTGGTGGCGGCTGCACGAAGCGGCTCATCGATCGGCTCCTGGCACTGCTCGGGGGGTGTGCGCCGACCGTAGACGATCCGTGGCCGCTCCGAACAGGGCAGTCCCGCCCACCACCTACCGCCGATTTCCGACTTGTCACACTTCAGTGCGACCATGTTCTCTACGGTCGGTAGTCGTGGGTGCCGGCCAGACGTGGAGCCGACCGGCCCGGCGCAACCGCCCGATGCGCACCGGGCTGGCGTTCGCCGGGTTCGGTGTGGCGCTGTGCTGCGTCGGGGTGGCCGGGCTGGCCGCCTGGAACCTGCAGACCGTCCGGCAGGCCGCCGGCCCGATCCGGGAGACCGCCGACGACTTCCTCAGCGAGGTGGCGCTCGGCGACAGCGACCGCGCGTACGAGCGGCTCTGCGAGGACGCCCGCACCCGGTGGAGCGCGATCGGCTTCACCAGTTGGGTGCGGACACCGCCGATGGTCACCGACTACGAGATCACCGACGTGTCGGTCGCCACCCGCAGCGGACGCCCGCACGGGACGGTGACGGTGAAGGTGACCCGCGACGGCGGGCGCAGCGAGGAGCGCCGCCTACCGGTGGTCCGCGAGGACGGGGACTGGCGGGTGTGCGGTGACCCCTTCTGAACCACCGGTCGCCACCCCGGTACGCCCGCAGTTGTTGCGCCCGCGCACGGGGGTGCAGCCGACCACCTCGACGGAACTCTTCTTCGACCTGGTCTTCATCTTCTCCATCACCCAGTTGTCGCACTACCTGATCGCCCACCCGCACTGGCGGGGCGCCGCGCGTACCGCGCTGTTGTTGGCCCTGGTCTGGTTCGTCTGGGTCTACACCACCTGGCTGACCAACTGGTTGCAACCGGATCAGGGGCCGGTGCGCACGGTGCTGATCGGCGTGGCGTTGGGCAGCCTGTCGTTGTCGGCGGTGATCCCGCAGGCGTTCGCCGGCACCGGCCTGCTCTTCGCGGTGATCTACGTGGCCGTGCAGTTGGGCCGCACCGTGTTCGCGCTGTGGGCGGTGCGGGGCAGCCCGTGGCTGGTCGCCGGGTTCCAACAGTCGCTGCCGTGGATCACCGGGACGTCGGTGCTCGTGGTGCTCGGCGGCCTGGCCGGCGGGGTTGCCCGGGAGGCGTTGTGGGCGGCGGTGATCGTGATCGAGGTCGTCGGCCTGCTGATCGGTTACCCGCTGCCGGGGCGGGGTCGCAGCCGCCCGGAACGGTGGATGGTGGAGGGTGGACACCTGGCCGAACGGTGCGCGGCGTTCGTCCTGATCGCGTTGGGTGAGTCGATCCTGGTCACCGGCAGCACCCTCACGTCGCACGTGGACCTGGTGACCTGGGGGGCGTTCCTGCTGGCGTTCGCCGGTTCGGTGGCGTTGTGGTGGGTGTACTTCGCCCGGTCGGCCCCGGCCGCGACAGAGGTGATCGCGGGGGCGGGCGAGCGTACCGGCGCGTTGAGCCGGGTGGCGTTCAACTACCTGCACCCGGTGATCGTCGCCGGTGTGATCGTCGTGTCCGCCGGCGACGAGTCGCTGCTGCGCGGGCCCGGGGTGCCCGCCACCACCGTCGGCGCGCTGTTCGTCCTGGGTGGGCCGGCGTTGTTCCTGGCCGGGCACGCCGCGTACCAGGCGCTGCTGTGGCGACACCTGCCGACCAGCCGGATCACGGCGGTGCTGGTGCTGCTCGCGCTGGTGCCGGTCGGGGTGGGGCTGGGCCTGCCCGTCGCGGTGTGCGCCGCGTTGGCGTTGGCGGTGACCGTCGCCGTGATCGTGGCCGACCGGTCGCGGGTGCGGCGGGGTGTGCGGTGACCCGCTCGGGGCCGAACAGCCGTCCGCTGCACCCGCAGTTGCTGCGCCCGCGTCGTGGGGTGGAGCGGACCACCTCCACCGAGTTGTTCTTCGACCTGGTCTACGTCTTCACCATCACCCAGTTGTCGCACTACCTGAGCAGGGACCTCGGCTGGTCGGGCGCCGGCCGGACCGCCGTCCTGCTGGGCCTTGTGTGGTTGGTCTGGATCTACACCGTGTGGGCGGGCAACTGGCTGCACCCGGATCGGACCCCGGTGCGGGTCACCCTGCTGCTGGCGTCGCTGGGCTGCCTGCTGCTCGCCGCGGCGCTGCCTGGCGCCTTCGGCGACAACGGTCTGCTCTTCGCCGCGGCCTACGCGGCGGTGCAGGTGGGGCGGACGGTCTTCGCCATGTGGGCGATCCGCGGGCAACCCGGGCTGGGTGACAGTTTCCGCCAGTGCGTCGTCTGGGTTACCGCCACCAGCACGCTCGCGGTCGTCGGCGCGCTGGTGGACGCCCCGGCCCGGGAGGTGATCTGGATCGCGGTGATCGGCGTCGACGCCGTCGGGCTGGCGACCGGGTTTCCGGTGCCCGGGTTGGGGCGCAGCACCCCCGAGCACTGGGAGGTGGAGGGCGGGCACCTGGCCGAACGCTGCCAGGCGTTCATCCTCATCGCGCTGGGGGAGTCGATCCTGATCACCGGAAGGACGCTGACGCAGCAGCTGGACCGGGTGACGATCGTCGCCTTCCTGCTCGCCTTCGCGGGCTCGGCGGCCCTGTGGTGGGTGTACTTCGACCGGGCCCAGGCCGCCATGGTGGCGCTGGCCGGGGCGGGCAGGCGGGCCGGCCGGCTCTCGCGGTTGGTGTTCAACTACCTGCACCCGGTGATGGTGGCCGGCATCGTCGTCACGGCGGTCGGCGACGAACTCCTGCTGCACGCTCCCGGTGAACCGGTCGGCTGGGCGACCGCTCTGGTCGTGCTGGGCGGTCCCGCGCTGTTCCTGGCCGGGCACGCCGCGTACCAGTTCGCGCTCGGCGACGGCGGGAGCGTCGCTCGGGCCGTCGCGACTGTGGTGTTGCTCGCGCTGAGCGTGCCGGCGGTCGCGCTGCGGGTGCCACTCGCGGTGGCTGCCTCGGCCGCGCTGCTGATCACCGGCGCGGTGATCATGGCCGACTGGGTGTCGTCGCGGCGGGCCGCTCAGTCGCGGGGGCCGAGGTCGCCGCTGCGGTAGTGCCGGCGGCACAGCACCTGGTAGCGCACCTCGGCGGTGTCGACGGTGTCGCCGATGACGACCTGCGCGCCCTCGCGGACCACCCGCCCGTCGACGACGCGGGCGTTGAGCAGCCCCTCCCGGCCGCACCAGCAGAGCACCTCGACCTGGATGCGGGCCACCTGGTCGGCCAACTCGAACAGCCGTTGCGCGGCGGGGAACATCTGCGAGCGGAAGTCGGTGGCCAGGCCGAACGCGAACACGTCCACGTCGAAGCTGTCGACAAGCTCGGCCATCTGCTCGACGTGCTCGACGGTGTAGAAGCACGCCTCGTCGCAGATCAGGTAGTCGACGCGTACCCCGTCGGCCCACCGGCCGCGCACCAGGGCCCGCAGGTCCAGGTCGTCGGTGACCTCGATGGCCTCGTGGGCCAGGCCGATGCGGGTGGTGACCTGCGGGCCCAGCGACCTGTCGATGCGGGTGGTGACCAGTCCACGGCGGCCCTGCCGGGCGTGGTTGTAGTTCATCTGCAACGCCATCGTCGACTTGCCGCAGTCCATCGGCCCCCAGAAGAACTTCAACGCCGCGGCGTGCACCGGACGCCCGTCGAGCCCCCGCGCGGCCGCGCACCCGGCCGGTGCGTGCGGCTGGCCGGGGAACGGGTGAGCCAGGCAGGTCGGAGCGGTGGCGGCGTCGTCTGTCACGGTCGGGCAGCCTAGCCGATCGGCCGAGGCCGATCTGTCGGGCGCGGGACGCGTGCTCAGAGCACCCGGGGTGGTGTGTTGCCGGCGGCGACGATGGCGCGGCGGATCGGCACGGCGGCCAGGAGCACGAAGCCGACCACGAAGAAGATCAGGAGGGAGACCAGGCCCACCCGGTAGGAGGCGGTGAGTTGGAACACCAGGCCGAAGGCGAGCGGGCCGAGCCAGCTGGTGCCCTTGTCGCTGATCTCGTAGAAGCCGTAGTACTCGCCTTCCTTGCCGACCGGGATGAGCTGGCTGAACAGCGACCGGCTCAACGCCTGGCTGCCGCCGAGGACCAGGCCGATGCCCGCGCCGAGGATCATGAACGGCACCGGCGCCTCGGCGGGCAGCCGGAACGCGGCGATGATCACACCGGTCCAGAGCACCAGGCTGAGCAGCACGGTCTTCCACGCGCCGATGCGCCGGGCCAACGCGCCGAGGCTCAGCGCGCCGCCGAAGGCGAGGAACTGCACCAGCAGGATCGTGATGATCAGGGTGCTCTGCTCCAGGCGCAGCTCCTCGGTGCCGTACTGGCTGGCCAGGGTGATGACGGTCTGGATGCCGTCGTTGTAGACCAGGAAGGCGAGCAGGAAGAACAACGTCAACGGGTACGCCTTGATCTCGCGCATGGTCCGGCCGAGCTGCCGGAACCCGTCGGTGACCACGTTGCCGCCTCCGGCCAGGGCCGCCGCGCTGGGGTGCTCGCGCATCCAGCGCAGCGGCACCAGCGTGAACACCGCCCACCACACCCCGGCGGACACGATCGACCAGCGGGCCAGGTCCAGGGTGCGTTGCGGGTCGTCGCCCTCGTCGAGCAGGGTGATCGCGACGAGGTTGAGCGCCAGCAGCAGACCACCGCCGAGATAGCCGATCGCCCAGCCGCGGCTGGAGATGCCGTCGCGTTCGTCGGGGCCGCCGAGCTGCGGCAGGAACGAGTGGTAGACCACGATCGCCGCGCCGAAGGAGATGTTGGCGACCAGGAACAACGCCCCACCGAGCAGGTAGCGGTCGCCGGTGACGAAGGCCATCGCGATGGTCGCGCCGGCGCCGGTGAACGCGGCCCCGCCGAGCAGCCGCTTCTTGTGCGCCGACCGGTCGGCGATCGCCCCGATGACCGGCAGCACGAACACGGTGAGGAACACCGACAGCGAGATCAGGTACGGGTAGTAGGACCCGGCCGCGACCCGGATGCCCAGCGGGTGCACGGACCCGTCGCAGGTGTCCGCGCCCAACTCGCAGCCGGCGGCCAGCTCGGTGACGGTGGTCAGGAACGGGCCGAGGAACACGGTGATCACCGTGGTCTGGAACGCGGAGTTCGCCCAGTCGTAGATGTACCAGCCCCTGCGCTCGCGGCGGGTGCTCGCCGGGGGCGGGGTGTCGTCCACCGCGGGGGTCACGGTCTCGGCCATCCGGGGGTCCTTCGACGGATCAGGCGGCCCAGTGGCCGCGGCTGCGGTAGACGTCGCGCAGCACGCCGACGTGATCGGTCATGATGCCATCCACACCGAGATCCAGTAAGTCGTGCATCTGGGCGGGTTCGTCGATCGTCCAGACGTGCACCTGAAGGCCGAGCCGGTGGCAGTAGTCGAGGAACCGGCGGTCCACCACCGGCACCCGCCCGTAGCGCGGCGGCACCTGCGCGGCGACCACCGACGGGGGCAGCCGCAGCGGCCGCCCGTGCAGGGACGCGAGCCGCAGCCGGGCGACCCCGCGCATGCCGAGGCTGGTCGCCACCCGCCCCTGCGTGAGCGCGCGCAGCCGGGTCAGGCGGGCGTCACTGAACGACGCGAGCAACACCCGGTCGCCGGCGCCGGCCCGGGTCACCGTCGCGACCGCCGGCTCGACGCCGCCGTCGGCCTTCACGTCGATGTTGAAGCGGACCTGCGGCCAGGCGGCCAGCACCTCGTCGAGCCGGGGTACGACGGCGGCCCCGCCGACGCGTACCGAGGCGAGGTCGGCCCAGTTCAGCTCGGCGATGCGCCCCGCCTCGCCGGTGACCCGTCGCAACGTCGGGTCGTGGAAGATCACCGCCACGCCGTCCGCGGTGGCGTGCACGTCGGTCTCCACGTACCGGTAGCCGAGCCCGATGGCACGGGCGAACGCCTCGGTGGTGTTCTCGTCACCTTCGGCGGCACCGCCACGGTGGGCGAACGCCAGCGGCGCGGGCGCGTCCAGGTAGCCGAATCGGGTCAACACGCGACGCAGTATGCCCCCGGTTGGTGGCCGGCGGGTGGCCGGCCGGCGTCTGTCGCCCGCCCGCGCCGCCGCGCGGGGCGTCAGCCGCAGATCAGGTCGTCCAGCAGGGTCATCTGCCGCTGGATGACCGCCACCGCCGGGTCCGGGTCAGCCAGCTCGGTGGCCAGGTACAGGACCGTCGAGCGGCGCCCGTCCGGGCTGACCGCGGCGAGGGTGCTCATCCCCGGCATGGAGCCGACGTGCGCCCAGGAGCCGCCACACCGGTTGGGTATCCACATGATCCCCAGCCCGTAACGGATGCCCGGTCGGATGCCCTGGAACCCGTCGGCCAGCACGGTCCGGTGCAGTTCGGCCAGCTGCGCCGGCCGCAGGAGCTGACCGCGGCCGACCGCCTGCCAGAAGCGGGCCAGGTCGCTGGGGGTGCTGACCAGGCCGCCGGCCGAGGCCGTCACCGTTGGATTGAACACGGTCGTGTCGACCAACTCCCCGCCGGGCGCGAACTGTCGGTACCCGTTGGCGTGCGGGTGGGGCAGGCTCGGCTGGTCACCCGGGTAGAACGTGTGGGTCAGGCGCAGCGGCAGCAGGATCCGGGAACGCACCTCGGTGTGCCACGGGTGTCCGGTGACGCGTTCGACGAGCATCCCGGCCAGCAGGTAGTTGGTGTTCGAGTAGCTCCAGCCGGTGCCGGCGGCGAACAACGGCGCGTGCCCCATCGCGGTCGCCACCTGCTGCGCCTCGGTGTAGTGGTCGAAGCGGTGCGCCAGGAACTCGTCGGCCGATCGCAGGGCGGCGAGGTCGCCGGTGGGATCGTAGAGGCCGCTGGTGTGTTGCAGGAGCTGGCGAACGCTGACGTACCGGCCGTCGTTGCCGCTGCCGGTGACGACGCCGGGCAGCCAGCGTTCGATCGGGTCGTCCAGTCGGATCCGGCCCTCGCCGACGAGTTGGAGCACCATCACCGACACGAACGTCTTCGTGGTGCTGCCGATCCGGAAGTACCCGTCGACCGGCATCGGCGCCCCGGTGTCCAGGTCGGCCACGCCGCTGCGCGCGGCGGTCACCCGGCCCGCGTCGCGGACCAGGCCCTGCGTCCCGGACACGCCCAGGCCGTGCAGGTCGTCGAGGCCGCGGTGGAGCACCGTGGCCGTGGACCGGTGATCCGGGGTGGGCGGCGCGGCTGACCCGGCAGCCGGGCCGACCGTCGTGGCCAGCACCGCCGCCACTGCCGCGACCGCCACGACCGCGCGCCACCGCACCACCCTCCGGCCTGCGAAAACCACGCTCATCCGAGGGCTCCCTTCGGGACAACGTTTGCCCCCAAACGCTACGAAGAGTCTCAATGTCCGCACCAACCGGATAGCCCCAGGTTCGACGTGGGGGTTTGCCCCCAGCACCTCGGGCCGGCGCGGACCTACGAACTGAGGTAGCGCAGGACCGCGAGGACACGGCGGTTGTCGGCCTCGGCCGGGGGCAGCCCCAACTTGTCGAAGATGCTCGCGACGTGTTTCTCCACGGTGCCGCCGGTCACCGCGAGCGCGTCGGCGACGCCGGCGTTCGAGCGACCCTCCGCCATCAGCGCGAGGACGTGGCGCTCGCGCGGGGTCAGCGCCGCCACCCCGTCGGCACGACGGCTGACGCGCAGCAGTTGACCGACGACCTCCGGGTCGAGCGCCGTGCCGCCGGTGGCGACCCGTCGCAGCGCGTCGGCGAACTCCGCGACGTCGGCCACCCGTTCCTTCAGCAGGTATCCGACGCCCGCCGCGTTGCCTTCCAGGAGCCGGGCCGTGTACCTGGTCTCGATGTACTGCGACAGCACCAGCACCCCCGTGCGGGGGTGCTGGCGGCGGATCTCGAGTGCGGCGCGCAGCCCTTCGTCGGTGTGCGTCGGCGGCATCCGGATGTCGGCCACCACGACGTCGGGCCGATGCGCGCTCACCGCGGTCAGCAGCGTGTCACCGTCGCCCACTGCGGCGCACACCTGGTGGCCGTGGTCCTCGATCAGGCGGGTGAGCCCCGCCCGGAACAGGGCGGCGTCCTCGGCGATCACCACGCGCACGCTCATGCGCGCATCGGAAGCTCGACGGTGACCGTCGTCGGGCCACCGGGCGGGCTCGCGATGGTCAGCGTGCCGTCGACCACGGCGACCCGTTGTGCCAGCCCGGACAGGCCGGTGCCCCGGGTCGGGTCGGCGCCGCCGGCGCCGTCGTCGGCGACGCTGAGCCGCAGCAGTCCCCGCCCGCCCGCCACCCGGACGGCGATGGTGGTCGCGAACCCGTGTCTGGCGGCGTTGGCCAGCAGTTCGGCGGCGCAGAAATACGCGATGGCCTCGATCGCGGGGGTGGGCCGGACCGGGATGCCGATCTCCAACTTGACGGGGATCACACTGTCGGCGGCCAGCGAGGCGAGGGCGTCGGCCAGCCCGTTGTCGAGCACCGGCGGGTGGATCCCGCGGGTCAGACTGCGTAGTTCGCCGAGTGCGTCCTTGGCGCCGCGCAGCGCGGCGTCGAGCAGGTCGCGGACGGCGGCGGCGTCCGCGACCTCGTCGCCGTCGCCGAGCTTGCGGCGGGCCATGCCGAGGTTCATGGCCAGCGTGGCCAGCCGGATCTGCGCGCCGTCGTGCAGGTCGCGTTCCAGCCGTCGGAGCAAGGCGGCGGAGTCGTCCACGGCCGACGCCCGGGTCAGCTCCAGCTCGTGGACCCGCTGCGCCAGCCGCCCCGGCCCGAGTAGACCCCGGATCAGCCAGGCGTCGGCGGACGTGACGGCTCTGGTCACCCACGGTGCGGCCAGCAGCATCGCCGCTCCCGCCGCCGCGGCGGCGAACGTGCCGCCGAGGGTCGCGACGCGGAACGTGCCGTCGCCGAACAACCCGAACGGCGTGAACACCGGCACCGGGTCCAGTCGAACCCCCGGCGGGTGGTTGCGGAACGCCCCCCACAACAACGGGTAGCTCAGGTTGACCAGGCCGCCGATCCAGAAGAACACGGCGTACAGCTCGATCAGGCTGGCCGGCAGCCTGGCCAACAGATACCCGACAACCCGCCAGCCGGCCCTGTCGCGCGGCCCGGGCCAGGCCCGACTCGCGCGCACCGGCGGCGGCGCCGCGACCCGGACCCCGAGCAGCCGGGCCGCGAGCGAGCGGTGCAGTGCGCCGAGCCTGCGCGCCGCAGTCGTCGACACGAGCAGCACGAGCAGCAGTCCCACGCTGACAACGGCGACGACCAGGTCGGTCGGGGCGGGGTTACCCCGCGCGCCGTTGCTGACCAACCAGCTCAGGTCCACCGCGACAACGAAGAGTGCCACCGGGTTGACCACGAGGAATGGCAGCTCGGCGAGGCAGAACGCCAGCTCACGGCCCGCACGTCTGCGCAACGGGGCCACGACCGCCGTGTGGACGCCCCGCCACGGGTGCCTGCCCCGCCGCCGGTCGTCCGGCGGCGGGTCCCCGGTCGGCGTGCGAACCGGAAGGCCCATGCCCGTCATCCTCCACCCCGCCTCCCGCGCACGCGTCCCGCCTGTCCGGCGGCCAACCGCCGACGGCGGATGCGCGCCGGCACCGCTCACCGATCGTCGGCCCGTGTCGCCTGGTGAGGGTCCGGGCCCGGGTCACCCGCGTCGTCGGTGGGCTACGGAAGATCACGCTAGGCGCGCGGTTGTCCGGGCAGAAGCCGGCTGGCGGCCGTCCTGCACTGGGGGATTTCCCCCAGGCCGGCCCACCCGCGCAGACGGTGGTCAGCCGGTGTCGGGCAAGACGAGGTGTGTGGGGGCCCCCGCCGCACCGGCGCGACGTCGGGCCTCCGACGTCTGTCGCCGCCCGCCTGCCCGGTGCGGGCCAGGTACGCGCGCAGCGCCGGCCCGTACACCCCGGCGGCGGCGATGGCGACGTCGGCGTCGATGGCGATGTTGGTGACGAATTCGCTGGCCACCGCGCCCGGCTCGACGAGGGTGACCCGTACGCCGGTGGTCGCGGCGAGCGGGGCGAGGGATTCCAGGTATCCCTCGACGGCGAACTTCGCCGCGCAGTACGCCTCGTTGAACGGCTGCCCGACGATCCCGCCGACGCTGGAGACGGTGACCAGTCGGCCCCGGCTGGTCCGCAGGTGGGGCAGGGCGGCGCGGCTGACGTGCAGGACGCCGAAGAAGTTGACCTCCATGACGGCCCGGACGTCGTCGACGCTGTCCTGTTCCAGGGTGCCGACGTGCCCGGCGCCGGCGTTGTTGACCACCGCGTCGAGCCGGCCGTACGCGCCGATCACGTCCTCGACGCAGCCGGTGACCGCGTCCGGGTCGGTGACGTCGAGGGGGCGTACGTCGATCAGGTCGGCGACCCCGGCGGTGGCGGCGGCGTCGCGCAGCCGGTCCGCGCGGGCGACGTCGCGCATGGTGGCGACGGTCCGCCAGCCGGCCCGCGCGCAGCCCAGCGCGATCTCCAGGCCGATGCCTGTCGACGTTCCGGTGATCAGTACGGTCTGCCCGCTCATGGGTCGGCCTTTCGTTTCGGGCGCCGCGGGTCGAGTCGCTCCTGGACCCGCCGCAACAGGCTAGGGGCGCGGACGGTGATCGACTCGGTTTTCCGCGAGGCGGGGTGTCCGGGGCGCGGGTATGCCCCGGTTTTCAGAAAGCGGAGTTGATCACGGCGTCGACCTCAGCGGGGGGTCGCGGCGTCGACCTCAGCGGGGGTCGCGGCGGTGGGCGCGGCTGGTGTCGGCCGGGCGGCCGGGGTCGACGTGCCGGGGCAGGTCCGGTTCGTCGGGGCGCAGCGGGGCGAGGGCGTCGGTGAGCGCGTCGATGATCCGGTCGGTGGCCCGGCGGGCGGCGCCGGGGGTGGCGGTGTTCGTCTCGCCCAGGTCGACGGGCACGCCGAAGTGCACCCGGATCACCGGGCGGCGCCACAGTGCGCGGGCGATGCCGCGCAGCATTCCGCGCGGCGCCCGGTAGGGCAGCACCTCGTGGGCGCCCCACTGGGCGATCGGCACGACCGGAGCGCCGCAGTCCAGGGCGAGTCGGGCGGCGCCGGTCTTGCCGCGTTCGGGCCACATGCCGGGGTCCAGGCCGATGCGCCCCTCGGGGTAGATGAGGATCACCGACCCCCGGGCGACGGCGCTGGCGGCGTCGTCGAGTGCCCGGTGTACGGCGCTGGTGCCCCGGTCGACGCGGATGTGCCCGGCGTGGCGCATGGCGGCACCGAACACCGGCACGCGGAACAGCCCGGCGGTCGCCATGATCCGGGGGGCGATGCCGCGGGTCTGGCAGGCGGCGGCCATGACGAGGGGGTCGAACGGGCTGATGTGGTTGGCGGTCAGCACCAGGGGGCCGCGGCGCAGGTGCGCCGGGACGTCGCCGGTGACCTCGAGGCGGGCCAGCAGGCCGACCAGGCCGCGCATCAGCAGGAGGGCGGCGCGCCAGATCAACGGCGGCTGCCAGTGGGTGGTGTCCATCAGCGCGCCATCGTCGCACGCGGCGGTGTGGTGGCGAGGGCGGGTCGGGTGATCAGGGTCATGGGCCGTGGGCGGGCTCCGAGCACCCGAGCATCTACGACGAGCAGTAGTATTTACTACGTCTCGTAGTATGGATGGTTGGGGGTTCAGGTGGACGCGTTGGACGTTGCCCGCTGGCAGTTCGGTGTCACCACCGTCTACCACTTTCTCTTCGTGCCACTGACCATCGGCCTGTCCGTGCTGGTGGCCATCCTCCAGACGATGTGGCACCGCACCGGCAACGAGCGCTACCTCAAACTCACCAAGTTCTACGGCAAGCTGTTCCTGATCAACTTCGCGATGGGTGTGGTGACCGGCATCGTGCAGGAGTTCCAGTTCGGCATGAACTGGAGCGACTACTCCCGCTTCGTCGGCGACGTCTTCGGCGCGCCCCTGGCCATCGAGGCCCTGGTGGCGTTCTTCCTCGAATCCACGTTCATCGGCCTGTGGATCTTCGGTTGGGACCGACTGCCCAAGCGCGCCCACCTGGCCAGCATCTGGGCCGCCGCGATCGGCACGAACCTGTCCGCGTACTTCATCCTCGCGGCGAACTCGTTCATGCAGAACCCGGTCGGCTACCGGATCAACCCCGACAGCGGGCGCGCCGAGCTGACCGACTTCCCGGCCGTGCTGACCAACAAGGTCGCCCTGATCACCTTCCCGCACACCCTGGCCGGCTCGTTCCTGGTCGCCGGGTCGCTGATCGTCGCCGTCGGCCTGTGGCACCTGATCCGCAACCGCGACTCGGCCGACACCGGCGCGTACCGCTTCGCCACGAAGTTCGGCTCCTGGGTGGTCCTTGTCGCCTCCGCCGCCGTGCTGTTCACCGGCGACATCCAGGGCAAGATCATGACGGATGTGCAGCCGATGAAGATGGCCGCGGCCGAGGGCCTCTACACCACCGAGAGCCCCGCCTCGTTCTCCGTGCTCACCATCGGCAGCCTCGACGGCAGCCGCGAGGTGTTCGCCCTCAAGATCCCGTACCTGCTGTCGTACCTGGGCACCGGCGACCCGCACGGCACCGTGCACGGCATCAACGACCTGCAAGCCCAGTACGCCACCCAGTACGGCGCGGGCAGCTACACCCCGATCATCCCGGTCACCTACTGGAGCTTCCGCTTCATGATCGCCTTCGGGATGGCCGCCGGCGCGATCGCCCTGCTGGTCCTGTGGAGCCAGCGACGGGGCCGCACCCCCAGCAGCAGGTGGCTGCTGCGCGCCGGGCTGGCCATGCCGGTGCTGCCGCTGCTGGCCAACTCCTTCGGCTGGATCTTCACCGAGATGGGCCGCCAGCCGTGGATCGTCTTCGGCGAGATGCTCACCCGCGACGGCGTCTCCCGCAGCGTCTCGCTGACCGAGGTGCTCACCTCGTTCACCGCCTTCACGCTGCTCTACGCCACCCTCGCCGTGATCGAGGTCAAGCTGCTGCTGCGCTACGCCAAGGCCGGCGTACCGGACGTCACCGAACAACCCCCCACCGACGACACCGACGACGCCGAGCGCCCGCTCGCCTTCGCCTACTGATCCCGGAGCCCATCGTGGACCTGACCACCATCTGGTTTCTCCTCGTCGCCGTGCTGTTCACCGGGTACTTCATCCTGGAGGGCTTCGACTTCGGCGTCGGCATGCTGCTGCCCGTCCTGGCCCGCGACGACAGGGAACGCCGCGTCCTGATCAACACCATCGGCCCGGTCTGGGACGGCAACGAGGTCTGGCTGATCACCGCCGGCGGCGCCATGTTCGCCGCCTTCCCCGAGTGGTACGCCACCCTCTTCTCCGGCTTCTACCTGCCGCTGCTGCTGATCCTGCTGGCCCTGATCGCCCGGGGCGTCGCCTTCGAGTACCGGCACAAGCGCCCCGAGGTGTCCTGGAAGCGCCGCTGGGACACCGCGATCGTGGCCGGGTCGGTGGTGCCGGCGATCCTGTGGGGCGTCGCCTTCGCCAACATCCTGCGCGGTGTGCCACTGGACGCCGACCACGAGTACGTCGGCGGCCTGCTCGACCTGCTCAACCCGTACGCCCTGCTGGGCGGGGCGACCACCCTCGCGCTGTTCGCGACCCACGGCGCGGTGTTCCTCGCCCTGAAGACCACCGGCGACATCCGCGAGCGCGCGGGCACCCTCGCCGTGCGCCTGGGCATCGGCGCCGCCGTGCTCGCGGTCACCTTCCTGACCTGGACGTTGAACATCCGCTCCAGCACCGCCGCCGTCGTGCTCGCCGTCGCCGCGGCCCTCGCCCTGCTCGGCGGGCTCGCCGCCGCCCGGGTACGCCGGGAGGGCTGGGCGTTCACCGGCACCGCCGTGGCGATCGGCCTGGCCGTGGCCACCCTGTTCGCGGCGCTGTTCCCGAACGTGCTGCCCTCCACCCTGGACGCGGCCGGCACGCTCACGGCCACCAACGCCGCCTCCACCCCGTACACCCTGAAGATCATGACCTGGGTGGCGGTGATCTTCACTCCGGTCGTGCTGGGCTACCAGGCCTGGACCTACTGGGTGTTCCGCAAGCGCATCGGCGTGGCCAACATCCCCCAGCACTGAGCGGATCAGGCCGGCGCACGATCGTGCCCGTGCCGACTCCGTCGATCATGGATCCGTCGATCATGGAATTGTGGTGCCCGGCCTGGGCCAGTTCGGGCCCTTTGTCACCCACCACAACTCCTTGATCGACGGCGGAGGGGGGCGGAGGGTGGGGCGGGGGCGGGGTGGGGTGGGGGAATCGGCGGTTGGCTCCGATCCGCCCCGCTAGGGTGTGCCGATGCCCGAACCTGTGCACGTTCGTGAACTCGCCACCGACGACCTCGACGCCGCCTGGGAGTTGGGTCGGTTCGCGTTCGGCTCCGACCCGCAGCCCCCCGCGCACGCCACCGTCACGCCTGCCGGCCTGACCCGCTACGGCGCGTTCGACGGCAGCGGTCGGCTCGTCGGCAAGGCTGTCGACCTGCACCACGACCAGTGGTGGTCGGGTCGGGCGGTGTCGGCCGCCGACGTCGCCGGGGTGGCGGTCGCCCCCGAGGCCCGGGGCCGGGGCGTGGGCCGTGCCCTGCTCACCGCTCTGCTGCGCGGGGCCCACGAGCGTCAGGCGGCGATCAGCGCCCTCTACCCGACCATCGCCGCCCCGTACCGGGCGTGCGGGTGGGAGGCCGCCGGCGTGCTGCGTACCGTCGATCTGGCCACCGCCGCGCTGCCCCGGCACCGGCCGTCGCCGGAGCTGGCGGCGCGGGCCGGCACGACGGCCGACCTGCCCGCCGTCGCCGACCTCTACGAGCGGGTCGCCCGGCACCGCAACGGCATGCTGACCCGCCGGGGTGAGCGGTTCGAGATGCCCGACCCCACCCTGCCCGGCGACGGTCTGACCCTCGTCGAGGCCGACGGTGAGCTGGTCGGCTACGCCACCTGGCAGCGCGGCCGTGGCTACGGCGCCGACTCGGTGCTCACCGTCGACGAAGCCCTGGCCGTCACCCCCGAGGCCGCCCGGGAGCTTGTCGGCGTGCTCGCCAGCTGGGCAAGCGTCGCGCCGACGCTGCGGCTGTGCCCGCTCGACGGCGACGCCGTCAGCACAGTCCTGCCGCTGGAGGCGGCCCGCGACCACGAACGGGACCTGTGGATGCACCGACCTGTCGACGTCACCCGGGCGGTGGCGGCGCGGGGGTGGCCCGCCCACACCCGGGGCACTGTCGACTTCGGCCTCACCGACACGCTCGCCGACTGGAACACCGGCACCTGGCGGCTGAGCGTCGCCGACGGCGACGCCGAGCTGACCCGGGTCAGTGGCGATACTGACCTGCGGTTGGACGTCCGCGGTTTCGCCCTGCTCTACGCCGGGGCGGCGCGGGCCCGCTCGGTGGCGCAGGCCGGGTTGCTGCACCACGGCCCGACCGTCGACCCGGCCGCGCTCGACCTGCTCGGCGCCGGAGGTCCGGCGCAGCTGCTCGACTACTTCTGACCGGCGGCCGATGACTGATCGAGAACTCGGCGGCGGCAGCGGACAGATACAGGTGTGACAGCCGAGATGCGGGCCCGACCTGGCTGCTCAACCAGACCGCCAGCCACGCCACCCGCCTGCTCACCGAGGGCTTCGCCGCGCACGACCTGCGCGGCTACCACTACCGGCTGCTCGCCACCCTCGCCGAGGACGGGCCCGCCAGTCAGGCCGACCTCGGCCGCCGCTGCGGCATCGACCGCAGCGACGTCGTCGCGGCCATCAACGACCTGGCCGGCCGAGGGCTCGTCGTACGCGCCCCCGACCCGGCCGATCGCCGCCGCAACGTCATCAGCAGCACCGAAGCCGGCGTCACCGAGGCCCGCCGGCTGGGCGACACCCTCGACCGCGTCCAACACGACCTGCTCGCCCCACTGTCCACCACCGAGCGAGAGCAGCTCACCCGGCTGCTGGAGCACCACCGCCGACCCTGACCCGCCTCAGCGGGCCTCGCGCAGCTCCGCCAGCCGGGCCTCGATCTCGGCCAGCTCGGCGCGCAGCTTCTCCGCCTGCTGCTCCGCCTCGGCCCGCTCGGTGCCGAGGATCTGCTCCACCGCCTCCTGCACCCCGGGCACGTCCACCAGCGCCACCATCTTCAACGCCTCCGCCGGCTTCACCACGTACGGCTTCGCGAGGGCCTTGCTGCCCTGCTGCGCCGCGACGGTCCACTCCCCGTCCGCGTACGCCAACGTCACCGTCAGCCCCGCCGGGCCCTTCGGCTTGACCGCCTTGACCGCCCGCCGCGCCGGCGGCTTCTCCGTCTGCTCCACCTTCGGCTCCTCCTGTCGCTGCGCGGGCACCCGCGGCGTGTCCAACACGAACTCCGGTGCGGGCGCCGCCGCAGGCGACTCCTGCGGCTCCGGCTCCGGTTTCGCCTCCACCACCCGACGACCGGCGCCCTTGGGCGCCACCGCCAGGTCGGCGGGGGAGAACGGCAACTCGTCGCGACCGAAACGCACCACCACGAACTCGTCGGACACCTCGGGGTCGGTCAGCTCGACCACCTGACCAACCTGACCGGCGATCTGCCCCGCCGCCGCCGTGAACACCACCCGCGGCTTGCGCCCGGCCGCCAACGCTTCCCGGATGCTCTGCACCTCGCTAGTGGACAAACCCTGGCCGGCATCCATCACAACCCTCTTCCGTACACCTGTTTGATTGCTGTCTTGATACCAGCCGACTGCGACACCCGCCGCACGGGGCTCACCGCCGGCTCAGCCGCCCAGGGCTCGCAACGCCCGGTCCGCGTGGTCGTTCATGCTGACCTCGCTGTGGATCACCTCGACGATCCGCCGGTCCGTGCCGATCACGAACGTCATCCGCTTCGTGCCCAACGGCCCCAACGGCACCCGCCGCCTGACCCCGAACAACTGCGCCACAGTGCCGTCGACATCCGACAGCAGCGGGTAGTCGAAACCGTGCAACTTCGAGAACTCGGCCTGCTTCGCCACCGGGTCCCGACTGATGCCCACCCGCGACGCGCCCAACGCCGTGAACTCCGCCGCCAGGTCCCGGAAGTGGCAGCTCTCCGCCGTGCACCCCCGGGTCATCGCCGCCGGATAGAAGAACAACACCACCGGCCCGGTCGCCAGGAACTCCGACAACCGCCGCGGCGTGCCCGTCTCATCCGGCAACTCGAAATCCCGCACCACGTCGCCGACACCCACACCCGCCACCGCGCACCTCCGTTGTCCGATCGAACGCGCGGTGAGCGTAAGCGATCACACCCAGAGCGCCGCCACCTCGTCGGCCACCACCGCGGCCTGAGCCCGCCCCGCCCGCCGCAGGTGACCCTCCTCTCGACGACCCGGCCGCGCCGGTCACGGTAGCGTCGGCGCGACCGACTGCGCAGCCACCAGAACCTCGGGAGGGACCATGGCACCCGTCACCGTCATCACCGGCGGCGGCCGTGGCATCGGCGCGGCCACCGCCCGCCGCCTCGCCCAGGCCGGTCACCGCATCGCCCTGTGCTACCGCCGCGACGACACCGCCGCCACGACAGTCCTGGCCGACCTGCGCGCCGCCGGAGCACAGGCCATCGCGGTACGCGCCGACACCACCGACCCCGACCAGGTCGCCGGCCTGTTCGACGCCGCCACCCAACTCGGCCCCCTCACCGGCCTGGTCAACAACGCCGGCGTCACCAGCCCCATCGGGCCCTTCACCGAGCTACGCGTCGACGACCTGCGCCGGGTCGTCGACGTCAACCTCGTCGGCTACGTCCTCTGCGCCCAACAGGCCGCCCGCCGACTCACCGACGGCGGCGCGATCGTCAACGTCTCGTCGGCCGCGGCGACCCTCGGCAGCCCGGGGGAGTACGTGCACTACGCCGCCGTGAAAGCCGCCACCGACACCCTCACCGTCGGCCTCGCCAAGGAACTCGCCGCCAGGGGCATCCGGGTCAACGCCGTCGCACCGGGCATCGTGCGCACCGACATCCACGCCGACTCCGGCGTACCCGACCGCGCCGACACCGCCGTCGGTCGCATCCCACTGGGCCGCGCCGGTGAACCCGACGAGATCGCCGCCGCCATCGCCTGGTTGCTCGGCCCGGACGCCTCGTACACCACCGGCACGGTCCTGCGGGTCTCCGGCGGCCTGTGAGCCGGGGCGCGCGGCGCCCCGGCTCACCGCTCAGTGCGTGCACACCCTCAGTGCGTGAACAGCTTCGCCGCCGTGATGACCGTCTGCACCACCCCGAAGCCGAGCAGCACCGCCACCACCAACCAGGACATCCACAACCGGGCCTGCTGCCCGGATCGGCTGTCGTCGCTCATCGCGTACCACTCCTCTCCGCCACGGTGTCCTCATCCACGCCGCGCTCCGACGACGGCTCGTGGTAGCGCTGCGGCACCGGCCGCACCAGCAGGTTCGCCACGAACCCCACGGCCAACACACCCACCATCGTGAACAGCGCCGGCCGGTACGCCGCCGCCGTCAACGAACCCGGCTCACCCTGCGCGTCGAGGAACCCGTTGACGATCAGCGGACCCGCGACCCCCGCCGCCGACCACGCGGTCAGCAACCGGCCATGAATCGCACCGACCTGGAACGTGCCGAACAGATCCCGCAGGTACGCCGGCACCGTGGCGAACCCACCACCGTAGAACGACAGGATCACGCACGCCAACAACACGAACAACGCCGTCGCGCTCTGCCCGACCAGGGCCAGCAGCGCGTACAACACCATGCCGACCCCCAGGTACACCAGGTAGATCGGCTTACGGCCGATGACGTCCGACGTCGACGACCACACGAACCGGCCGGCCATGTTGAACAGCGACAGCAGCCCCACGAACCCGCCGGCCGCCGCCACCGACACCGCTGACGTGCCGTTGTCCCGGAAGAAGTCCTGGATCATCGGGCTGGCCTGCTCCAGGATCCCGATACCCGCCGTCACGTTGCAGAACAACACCACCCACAGCAGCCAGAACGAGCGGGTCTTCACCGCGTTCGCCGCCGACACGTTCGCCGTGGTGACAAGCGGTTTCGCCGCCACGCTCGCCGGGTCGAACCCGGCCGGCCGCCAGCCCTCCGCCGGCACCCGCACGTTCGCCACCCCGAACATCATGATCACGAAGTAGCCCAGGCCGAGCGTCACGAACAACCACACCAGCGCACTGCCCGACGCCGTCGAGCCCGCATTGGCCGGGTCGTAGCCGGCGTCGAAGAACGACAACAGGTGCCGCGACAGGGGAGAGGCCACCATCGCCCCACCACCGAAGCCCATGATCGCCAATCCGGTGGCCAGACCCGGCCGATCCGGAAACCACTTGATCAACGTGGAGACGGGGGAGATGTAACCGATGCCCAGACCGATGCCACCGAGCAACCCGTAGCCCAGATACAGCAACCACAGCTGCTTCGTGGCGATACCCAGCGAACCCACCAGGAAGCCCGCCGCCCAGAAACAGGCCGAGACGAACATCGCCTTGCGCGGCCCGTTCGCCTCCACCCAGGTCCCGGCGACCGCCGCGGACAACCCCAGCATCACGATCGCGATGCTGAAGATCACCCCGATCGCGGTCTGACTGGTGTCGAAGTGGGCGATCAACGAATTCTTGTAGACGCTCGTGGCGTAGACCTGACCGATGCAGAGGTGGATGGCCAACGCCGCCGGGGGAATGAGCCACCGGCTGTAACCGGGCGGCGCGACGGTGTGCCGACGATCGAGTGCGGAAAGCATGCGCTGCTTCCTCTCCGACGAGGACGAAAGGCGTCCCGCACAACGTGCCCACAGCACCCGCGAGCGGCAAACCTCACCAGCGCCGGACGGTCCCTCCGCTGAGCTGAGCGGTCAGTCAGCGCCGGGCGACACCCGCTACCGCAGGTCCGGCGTGTGCCAGCCACCAGCCAACGCGTCCGCGTCCGCCGGACCCCAACTGCCCCTGTCGTACGACTGCACCGGCGCCGGCAGATCCAGGATCGGCTCGACGATGCGCCACTCCTGCTCGATCGTCTCCGCGCGCGCGAAGCGCAGGTGCAGCCCATCCATCGCGTCGTCGAGCAGCCGCTCATACGCCTCCTGGCGACGACCGAGAGCCGCGCCGAAGTCGACGGACAGATCCACCGGACGGCTCGCCACCTCGGCACCCGGGCTCTTCGCCTGAATCGACATCGTGATGCCGTCACCACGCCCGAGCCGGAACCGCAGCAGATTCGCGGCGGTCTCCGTGCCCCGCTCGGCCGGGATCAACGAGCGCTGCGGCTGCTTGAACTCGACCACCACCTCCGTCGCCGTCCCCGGCAACGACTTACCGGCCCGCAGATAGAAGGGCACACCAGCCCAGCGGGGGGAGTCGACAGTCAACCGGGTGGCCACGAACGTCTCCGTGTTCGAATCCGGTGCCACGCCCGGCTCGTCCCGGTAGCCGACGTACTGACCCCGCACCGTCGACTCCGGCGACAACGGCGCGATCTGCCGCAACACCGCCACCTCCGCCGCACGGAACGCGTCGACGTCCTCGCTGTCCGGCGCCTCCATCGCGATCAACGCGACGACCTGCAGGATGTGGTTCTGCAACACGTCCCGAGTGGCGCCCACCGTGTCGTAGAAGCCGGCGCGGCCCTGCGTACCGAAACCCTCAGCCAGGGTGACCTGGACGTTGTCGATGTGCTGGCTGTTCCACAGCGGCTCGAACAACCGGTTGGCGAACCGGAAGGCATACAGACCCTCGACCGCCTCCTTACCCAGGTAGTGATCGATGCGGAACACCCGCTCCGGAGCGAAGGCCCCCCGCAGCGTGCGATCCAACTCACGCGAGGACTCCAGGTCACGCCCGAACGGCTTCTCCACGATGACCCGACCCCGAGCGGCCAGACCGGCCGCCGCGAGACCCTCCACAACGGCACCGAACACCGCCGGAGGGATCGCCAGATAGAAGACCGGCCGCTCGGCGCCCCGCAGACGCTCGGCCAGCCGCTGGTACGTGGCCGGATCCGCGTAGTCGCCCGAGATCATCGAAAGGTGCTGCGCCAGCCGGTCGAAGGTCTCGTCGTCGATCTCGTCGTTGGCCTCGGCGACCGCCTTACGGGCCGTCGTGACGAGCTGCTGGTCATCCCAGGGGGAGCGGGCCACGCCGATCACCGGGACGTCGAGGCGGTCGCGCCGAGTCAACTCGTACAGCGCCGGGAACAGCTTCTTCGAGACGAGGTCGCCGGTGACGCCGAACAGCACTACCGCATCCGAGCGCATGTGCATGGCACTTCCATCCGATCATATGGTCCTGATCTTCCGAACGGTCAACGGCACCACCCGTGCCAAGAATTCCCCGGCGGGCGGCGCACGTGAGGTCGGCGACAGCGGCGGCGCTCACCTCCGAACCGACGGACAGCCCCTCCGCCCATGCCCTTCACAGCAGCACCAGGGCGTGAGACGTTGGTGCACGTCGCCACCGCCCCCAACCCCCACAAGGACTCCTCCCATGAACCTGGCGTTCCACCAATCAGCCGAAACCGGACCAGCGGTGGTGTGCCTGCCCATGTTCAGCCTGAGCCGCGCCGCCACGGCCGCCGCCTTCAGCCCCGCCCTCGCGGGCGCGGGCCTCCGCGAGATCTACCTGGACCTACCCGGCCACGGAGACACCCCCGCGAACTGCGCACCCACCTCCCAGTCGATGCTGGACACCGTGTGCGCGTGGCTCGACCACCACCTCGACGCACCGGTCCTGCTGGCCGGCGGCTCCTACGGCGCGTACCTGGCCGCCGGCATCGCCCGCCAACGACCCGACCTCGTGCGCGGCCTGCTCCTCGTCTGCCCCGGGGTCACCATCGCCCGCGACAGCCGCGACCTGCCCGACGACCCACCGCTCACCGCACCCCCGGGCTGGCTCGACGCCGCCCCCGCCACCCTGCACGAGCACCTCGACGCCGCCCTGGGCCAGCGCACCCCCGCGGTCGTCGCGACGGTGCTCGCGGCACTGGACTCCGGCGGCCCCGGCGACGCGACGTTCCAGCAGAAACTGCAGTCCGGCGCCCACTACGCGCTGCCCGACGAGAACGCCGAGGTCGTCTTCGACGGCCCGGTCACCGTGCTCACCGGCCGCCAGGACCGGATCGCCGGCTACGCCGACCAGTTCCGCGCCATGCGCCGCTATCCCCGCGGCACCTTCACCGTGCTCGACGCGGCCGGGCACTACCTACCGTACGAACAGCCCACGCCGCTGCGATCGCTGACCCAGGACTGGCTGCGCCGGATCTCGGGGGCATCATGATCGGCTCCGCTCTCCGCCGGTGAGCTTCAGCGCCTTCTCCCACCAGGTCCGGGACCCGCGGCAACCGCGCCAGCGCCGGGTCTCGGCGCTGCGCTCCTGCGTCCAGCTCTATCGCCCAATCGGCTTCGAGGCGACACTGAGCTTCCTCGAAGAGTTGGCCGGGCCATTCCAGCGAGACGAACACGCGTTACCGCGCGCACTTGATCATCTCGCGGCGAGCCGTACCCTCTGGCGCGAACACCTCCGCGAGTACGCCGACCAACGCCGCGCGGCGAAACGGCTCGGCCACCGTACGCTGCGGGCCGATGCGGCAAACCCGACTCTGGGCCCACCGGTCTGGTACGGCGCTTCGCGCCAGGCCGCGCTGCACGCCCTGACCTACTGGCGGCGCAGCCGACTGCCCGAACTGCTCGGGTGGGACGACCCGGGCGCAGGGGAGATCGACCTCGTGGTGACCGCCTGCCTGGCGGGCGGTGGTTCACTCTCCGCCGACCACCATCGGCTGCTCGACACCGCGGTGCGGCAGGTGCGGCGGCGCATCGGTGGGGGGCTCTACGGTCAGGACGTGCTGGCGTACTTCCGCGCCAGGGACCTACTGCGCGTCGCTGCCCTCGTCACCAACGCGGACGACCCGGAGTCTGTCGCACGGACGGCAGTGGACCAGGTGTGACGTTCCGGCCGCACAATGCCGTCAGCACCGCATTCGATAATGCACATTATGTAAAGTAAGCTGGGTGGGCGGGTCCCCTCGCGGCCTTCACTCGCGCGTCAGGCCCGGCGGGCAGGCGTCCTCGTCGGGCCGAACGAGGCGCGCTTTGACCAGCGGATTGCGGTGCAGGCGTCCGAGCACGAGCGCGCCGCCGCCGATGTCGGTCCAGGTGTCGTCCCACAGGGCGGAGACCAACCAGGAGCGATCCGTCGGAAAGAACAAATCGGGCAGGGTCCCGTCGCCGCGCATGTGACCGGCCCGCCAGGTGAGAGCCTGCTCGGGTCCGGCTTCGACAAGCACGTAGGACCAGCCCTGGTAGAGCGACACCCGCGCAGCGCTCGGGAAGACGACGTCGTGGGCGCCGGTGTCGAGGAAGCCCAACCACCAGGGCTGGTCCGGGGTGCACGCCGTCAGTTCGTCGATCACGGCACGCTCGTGGGTGGCGAAGCCGACCCCGTCGGGCGGGTGGAAGGTGGCGTACGCGTCGAACACCGGCGGGATCGCGGCGGCGACCGAGGTACCCGGTGTGGTGTGCCCGGCGAGCCAGGCGACGTCGTCGGCCGTGCCGATCCGCCACCTCCGCCCGTCCTTGCCGACGTCCAGGGGCGCCGTCCACGCCGCTGTGCCGTGCGCGTCGCCGCCGACGGCGGCCGGGGACGCCTGCGGAGCCCACCCGGGGCGGCCTGCGGCGCGCCACTGGTGCCCCTCGGGACAGATCAGGTCCACCGGTCCGTCCAGGTCCCGGTACACGGTGGGCGTGCCGGGTCGACCGCAGGTGGGACAGGAGGTGGCGGGCGACGTCATGCCACGCACGGTACGTGCTTGTCGAGCAGTTCCAGCCGTTCTCGCGGTGGTCCGGGCTGCGGGGCGTGCCGGCCAGGTGTGGCAGTGAGCACCTGTCGAGCTGCCCCACCGACGGCGCAGCTCGACAGGCAGTCAACAGCAGACGCTGGCGCCGGCCCTCAGGTTCAGCTTCACCCTCTCCCCTCGCCCCCCCTTCCCGGGAACCCGAAAATCATGCATAATATCCCTTATGCATGACAAACAGGACGAATCGCTCGAGGTGCTGATCGAGGAGTTCCTGACCGCCCGGGCCACCCGCAAGCCCTCCCCGCACACCCTGGAGGCGTACCGGAGGGATCTGCGCACGGTGGCCACCCTGATCGCGGAGGATGCCGCTTCTCCCCCATCCCTGGACGCGCTGTCGATCACCGACCTCTCCCCCCGGGTGATGCGGGCGGCCTTCGCCCGGTTCGCCGCTCCCCGGGCGGCCGCGTCGGTGCACCGGGCCTGGTCCACCTGGAACAGTTTCTGCTCGTTCCTGGTGGCCGAGGGGCTGATGGCGGGCAATCCGATGCCGGCGGTCGGGCGGCCTCGGGCGCTACTCCCCCAGCCGAAGCCGCTGCGCGGTGCCGACACCCCCGAGGTGCTGCTCGCGTCGGTGGCGCGCGACGACGGCCGGCAGCGTGATCCGTGGCCGGAGCGGGACGTGGCGGTGTTGGCGGTGGCGTTGTGCGCGGGGCTGCGCCTGTCGGAGTTGCTGGCGCTGCGGGTCGGCTCGCTGGCGGGTCGGCCGGGTGAGCGGCGCATCGAGGTGGCCGGCAAGGGCGGGCGGCCCCGGGTGGTGCCGATCGAGTCCGATCTGGATCGGGTGATCGCCGACTATCTGGACAGTCGGCGTCGGCGCTTCGGGGCGCGGTCGGTGCGCCCCGATTCGGCGCTGCTGGTGGATCGGCAGGGCGAGCCGCTGCGCCGTGGTGGGCTGCAGTATCTGGTGGAGTCGTGTTATCGGCGGGCGGGCATCGGTGATCGGGTGCCGCGTGGGGCGCGGTTGCACGCGTTGCGGCACACGTTCGCGACCCGGTTGGCGGAGGACGGGGCGAGCGCGGCGGAGATCATGCGGTTGTTGGGGCACGCGTCGTTGGCGTCGTCGCAGACCTATATCGAGGTGACGGCGGGGCAGCAGCGTGAGGCGGTACGGGCCAACCGCACCAATCGGGTGTTGGCCTCTCTGGTGGGTGTGGACCGGGATTGAGTGTGCGGCTGGGTGGTGCCGTGGTCAGGATGGCTGGACGTCGTCGAAGAGGGCGAGGGCTTCGGCGGGGTCCGGGCTCACGAGGCGTTCCAGGCCGGCTGTCGTGATCTTCGCCCACGTGGCGGCTCGTGCCCACATCCGTTCCTCGAAGGCGCGTACGGCCTGGTCCAGATCTTCTGGGTTGGCGACGATGGCCTCGGCGAGTTCGGCGCCGTCGAGCATCGCGAGGTTCGCGCCGGCCCCCAGCGGTGGCATCAGGTGGGCGGCGTCGCCCAGGAGCGTGACCCCGCGGACGTGGGCCCAGGTGTGGGATTCGGGTAGGACGTAGAAGGGGCGGTGGACGAAGGCGGTGCCGTGGCCGAGCAGGGCGAGGACGGGTGCGGCCCAGCCGTCGAACAGGGCCAGCAGGCGCGTTCGGGTGGCCTCGACGTCGGTGGGGTCCAGGTCCGCGTGCCAGTCCAGTGGGGCGCGGAGCTTGACGTATACCTTGACGTGGCCGCCGCTGTTGCGTTGGGCGACGAGGGATCGGTTGACGCCGTACACGGCCACCGAGCCGTCGCCGATCAGGTGGGCGAGGTCGGGGTGGCGGGTGTCGATGTCGTCGAGGGAGGTTTCGACCGAGGTGACGCCGGTGTAGTGCGGTGTCACCGGTGAGACCGCCGGGCGGACCCGGGACCAGGCGCCGTCCGCGCCCACGACGAGATCGAACGTCTCCTGGTGCCCGTCGGCGAAGTGGACGAGTGTGCCGTCCGCGGTGCCGGGCAGCACCTGTGTGACCTCTCGCCCCCACCGTACGTCGAGTGAGTCGAGCAGGAGGTCGCGGAGGTGTCCGCGGTCGATCTCCGGGTTGGTCTGCTCGTCGGGGTGGGGTTGCCAGTCCCGCAGGACGGTGCCGGCGGTGTCCAGGATGCGCATGGCCTGTCCCTCCGGGCGGGACAGTGTCTGGAACTCGGTCAGTAGGCCGGCTTTGTCCAGTGCCAGTTGGCCGAGCCCCTGGTGGAGGTCGAGGGTGCCGCCTGGGGGGCGGGAGTCGGGTGCGGGGTCGCGTTCGAGGACGGTGACGGGGTGGCCGTGGCGGTGCAGGACGCGGGCGAAGGTGAGGCCTGCGGGGCCGCCCCCGGCCACGGCGATACGGTGTCTCATAGCGATACACCGTATCGGGCTCGTAGAATGCACCGCAACAGCAGGGAGTGATCATGACGGTGTGGGACCGGCCGGAGCCGCCGAATCCCCCGGTGCCGCTCGACCGGGAGCGGATCATCGCGGCCGCCGTCGCGCTGGCCGACGAGGGTGGGCTGGAGGCGGTGTCGTTGCGCAAGGTCGCGGCCCGGCTGAACGCCGGCCCGATGCGGCTGTACGGGTACATCTCCACCAAGGACGAGCTGTTCGACCTCATGGTGGACGAGGTGCACGCCGAGATACTCCCCGGGGAGCCGCCGGGTGAGTGGCGGGAGGCGTTGCGCGTCCTCGCCCACCGCACCAGGCAGGCCGTTCTGCGGCATGAATGGCTTGCCGACCTGCTCGGTGGCCGCCCGACCCTGGGGCCGAACGGTTTCGCGGTGACCGAGGCCAAGCTGGCCGCCCTCGACGGCCTCGCCGACATCGACACCGCGCTGCGGGCGGTGGAAACTGTCAGCGCCTACGTCACAGGTGCGATCAGGCGTGAGATCGCGAACCTGCGGGCCGAGCGCGCCACGGGTCTGTCCAAGCGCGACTGGCAGCGCGCCTCCGGCCCGCGCCTGGCGAAGATGTTGGCCACGGGCCGCTTCCCGGCGCTGAGCAGGGCGGTGCACGACGGGGCGGAGGTGGACGCCGAGGTGTCCTTCGCGACCGGTCTGGACTGGGTCCTCGACGCCGTGGCCGCCAAGCTCACCCGGCCGGCGGCGTAGGGCTGATCAGGTAGGCGGGGTCGTCATGCCGGTGGGTGGTGGGGCGCGACGATGCGGGTCAGGAGTCGCACGAGGTGTTGACGCTCTTCGGGGGTGAGTGCGGCGGTCAGTTCGGCGTTGGCCTGCTCGCCCAGTCTCTCCGTGCGGCGCAGCAGGCGGGTGCCGGTCGGTGAGATGGAGATGGCGTTCTTGCGCCGGTCGGCGCTGTCGGGGGCTCGGGTGATCAGGTCTTCGGTGTGCAGGTCGTGGACGATGGAGACCATGTCTTTGGGGTCGACGCCGAGGGTTCGGCTGAGTTGGGCCTGCGAGAGCGGCCCGAGTTCGGCAACGGTGGCCAGCACCGCGTGGTGCATCATCCGGATGCCCTCATGAGCGAGCGCCTCGGCGACGAGTCGGTGGCCGCGGGCAGCGGCTCGGCCCAGTAGCCAGCTTGGCAGCGCGCGGATGCGTGCGGGGGCGTACGGGGTGTCGGCCATGTCAGGACACTACTTAATCGTTGGGCCTACCCGACAGTCGCGCCTATCGTTGGGGACACCCAACGATAGGAGGTACCTGTGCGCACTGTTCGCTATCACCGGCACGGCGGACCGGAGGTCCTGCGGGTGGAGCAGGTCCCCCAGCCTCGTCCCAGCCGCGGCGAGCTGCTGATCCGCGTCGAGGCCATCGGTGTCACGCTTCCCGGGGTGCGGAAGGTTCGGGGTGACGGCGACCGCGGTCCGCTGCCGGCGACGCTGGGCGGTGAGGTGGCCGGTGCGGTGATAGGCGTCGGCCCGCAGGCCGATGGCTTCGCGATCGGCGACCGGGTGACCGCCCTCGCCTTCGTGGGCGCCTACGCCGACGTGGTCGTCGTGCCGACGTTCACCGCTAGCCGCATCCCCGACCACGCGGACTGTGTGCAGGCCGCCGCGCTGGTCCGAAGCGGACACGTCGCCCTGGCGGCGCTGGCCACCGCGCAGATCACCGCCGCCGAGTCGGTTCTGGTCACCGGCGCGGCCAGCGGCGTGGGGCATCTCGCCGTCCAGTTGGCGAAGATTCAGGGCGTCACGCGCGTCGTGGCAGCCGTCGGCACCGTGGACAAGGTGGACTTCGTGCGGGGTCTCGGCGCCGACGAGGTCGTCGTCTACGACGACGAATCGTGGACCGACCCGGTCGATGTGGTCCTCGACGCCGTCGGTGGTGACCTTCTCCCCCGCGCGGTCGCCGCGTTGCGTCCGGGTGGGCGGCTCATCTTCTTCAACTCCGGTGGCGGTACGGTGCCCGCGTTCGACCTGCTCGCCGGCTCGAAGACCATCACCGGTCTCACGATGGCCCGGTTCGCCGGCACCCGGCGGGACCTCTACGACCGCCACCACGAGCGGCTGTGGGAGCTGCACCGCACCGGACAGCTTCGGGCCGTCATCCACGCCCAGATTCCCCTGTCCGATGCGGCGACCGCTCATGAGATCATCGAGGCGCGGGTCAACCGGGGAAAGGTGATCCTGCGCCCCTGACCGCGAACATGAAGCGTCCGCGCCGGTCAGCGGGCGTGCCGCAGCGCCCAGTCGAGGGCGTGGTCGGCGATGCGCTGCCAGCCGTGCTGGGCGGGCAGTAGGTGGGCGTACCCGTCGTGGAGTTCGACCTCGGTGATGGTGTCGCCCTGGTAGTGCGCGGCGTTGGCGCGTTGCACGCTGGGCGGCATGATGTGGTCTTCGGAGCCGGAGATGAACAGCAGCGGGGCGCGTTTGTCGTTGTGGTAGTCGACGGCGATGTCCTGCGGGCCGGGCAGCAGGTTGGCCAGGACGCCGTCCCAGAGGATCCCGCCGGCGGCGGGGATGGCGTAGCGCTCGTACAGGGCGCGGGCCTCGTCCTCGTCGAAGGTGTTGGTGAACGCGTAGTTCCACTGGTCGAAGGTGAAGCCGACGGCCCGGTGCCGGTTGGCGGGGTTTTTCAGGACCGGGAAGGTGGAGCGTAGCTGCGAGAGGGGCGTCACCGTGACGCCTTCGGTGGGCGCGGAGTTGAGCACGACCGCCGAGGCGCCGTACCCGCGGTCGAGCAGCACCTGGGTGAACGCCCCGCCGGCGGAGTGGCCCATGATGATCGGCGGTGTGGGCAGTGCGTCGAGCACCGCGCACAGGTGCGCGATGATCTGTGGCGCGGTGAGCGTCTCCAGGGGGCTGGGGTCGGCGTTGATCGCTTCGACCTCGGCTTCCAGTCCGGGGTACGTGGGGGTGAGTACCCGGAAGCCTTGGGCCTGGTAGTGGGTGGCCCAGTGTTCCCAGCTGCGGGGGGTGACCCAGAATCCGTGGATGAGCACGATCGTGTCCGGCGTGTCGCTCATGGTCAGCTCCGTGGCGGTGGTGGTTTCCAACCTACGCACTGCCGGGCGGGTGGCCGGCGGGTTCAGCCGAGGTCGACCAGCAGGGGGCGGTGGTCGGAGATGGTGGACGGTGGTGCGGTGACGGCCCGTACGGGTGGGAGCTGGTCGAGGGCGTGCCGGTCGGCGAGGATGTGGTCGAGTTGCACGCGGGGCTGCCCGGAGGGGTAGGTGGGGCGGCGGCCCAGCAGGTGCCAGCCGGAGATGAGTCGGGCGGGGCCGGCGGGCAGGTTGAGGTCGCCGAGCAGGACGCGGGGGCCGGGTAGTGCGCGCAGGGCGCGGACGGTTTGGCGTAGTTGGCGGGCGTTCCAGCCGGGGACGAAGGACAGGTGGGTCGCGGCGACGGTGAGTGGGCCGTGTGGGGTGTCCAGGACGGCGGCGAGGACGACGCGGGGTTCGTCGTGCAGCAGGATGAGGCCGCCGCGGGGGCCGGGGACGTAGACCGGGGATCGTACGGGTGCGGGCTTGAGGCGGGTGATGTGCCAGCTGCGCACGGGGTGGCGGCTGACCAGGCCGATGCCGTAGCAGGGTTCGCCGTGCCCGTCGTCGTCGTGGCGTAGTGGGCGGAACTGTTCGCCGGGGGTGCCGACGAGGGCGGCGGCGAAGCGGTGCTGTGGTGCGTCCAGGGCGTGGGCGGCGATGGTGGTGAGGTCGAGGTTGCCGCTGCGGTGTTGGTCGCGGTCGACCTCCTGTAGGGCGAGGACGTCGGCGTCGAGGGCGCGCACGGCGGCGGTGAGGCGGTCGGGGTTGACGAGCCCGTCGCTCAGGGAGCGTCCGTGCAGCACGTTGAAGGTGGCCAGGCGCACTTCTGCACCCTACGTCCCTGTGCCAGGGTTACCGGGTGGCGAAGGTGTTGCTGTGTTCCGTGCTGGTGTTCGTGGCGGTCGGCGCGTTGGGGGTGTGGTTGCGGCGTTCCCGGGGTCGCTGACCGGGTGAGGCTGGCCACTCCGGTGCGGGTCGGGGTGCCCCGGGTGGGGAGAATTGCCGCCCGTGGACGCCGTATCGCTGAGTACCCTGTTGGCCGCTGCCGCGATGGCGGGGTGGGTTGACGCCGTGGTCGGTGGTGGTGGGTTGTTGCTGCTGCCGGCGTTGCTGGTGGCGGCGCCGGGGTTGCCGGTGGCCACCGCGCTGGGCACGAACAAGCTGGCCGCGATCTTCGGTACGACCACGGCGGCGGCGACGTACGCGCGGCGGACCGAGGTGGACTGGCGGGTGGTGGCGCCGGCGGCGGGGTTGGCGGTGGTGAGTGCGGGCGTCGGCGCGGCGCTGGCCGGGGCGGTGCCGGCGTCGGCGTACCGGCCGGTGGTGCTTGTCGTGTTGGTGGCGGTGGCGGTGTTCGTGCTGCTGCGCCCCCGGTTGGGGGTGGTGGCGGTGCCGCGGCGGCGTACCCCGGTGCGGGTGGTGGCGGTGATCGCGGTCGCGGGGGTGGGCATCGCGCTGTACGACGGGTTGATCGGTCCGGGGACCGGCACGTTTCTGGTGTTGGCGTTCACCACCCTCGTCGGCGCGGACTTCGTGCACGGGTCGGCGATGGCGAAGGTCGTGAACGCGGGAACGAATCTGGGTGCGTTGGTGGTGTTCGGGGTGACCGGGCACGTGTGGTGGTTGCTCGGTGCGGGCATGGCGGTGTGCAACATCGCCGGGGCGGTGCTGGGTGCGCGGATGGCGTTGCGCCGGGGGTCGGGTTTCGTGCGGGTGGTGTTGCTGGTGGTGGTGTTGGCGTTGGTCGCGAAGCTGGGCCACGACCAGTGGGTGGCCCGCTGATGCCGGTGCGGGCCGAGCACGACCGGGCGGTGCTGGCCAGGTTGCTGGGGCGGGACCCGGTGTTGCACGCCTACCAGTTGGGTGACCTGGACGACTTCTTCTGGCCGTACACGTCGTGGTTTCGCCGTGGTGACCAGGTCGCGTTGCTGTACCACGGCGCCGACCTGCCGACGTTGTTGGCGTTCGCCGCGCCGGCGGACACCGCGGCGTTGTCGGTGTTGTTGGCGCAGGTGGCGCCGGTGCTGCCGGCCCGCCTGTACGCGCACCTGTCCCCCGGCCTGACCGGCGCGCTGGCGGGGTCGTTCCGGATGGATGCCGGTGGTCGGCACCACCGGATGGCGTTGACCGATCCGGGGCGGCTGGGCGCTGTGGCCCCGGCGGGGGTGGTGTTGGGGGCGGCGGACCTGCCGCAGGTGCGGGAGTTGTACGCGCAGGCGTACCCGGGTAACTGGTTCGACGAGCGGATGATGCAGACCGGGCAGTACCTGGGGGTACGCGACGGGGGCGCGTTGGTCGCGGTGGCGGGGGTGCATGTGTTCTCGCCGGCGTACCGGGTGGCGGCGTTGGGGAACGTCACGACGCATCCGCGGTGGCGGGGTCGTGGTGTGGGCGCGTCGGTGGTGGCGGCGTTGTGTACGCGGCTGCGGGAGAGCGTGCAGCACGTGACGCTGAACGTGAAGGCGGACAACGCGGCCGCGGTGCGGCTGTACGAGCGGGTGGGTTTCACCCGGGTCGCCGACTACGACGAGTGGACGTTGACGTCGCTAGGCGCGGCGGCTGGGTGAGTCGAAGCGCCCGGCGCGGATCTCGCGCAGGGCGCGGCGGCGGGTGTCACCGCGCAGGGTGTCGACGTAGAGGGTGCCGTGCAGGTGGTCGGTCTCGTGTTGCAGGGCGCGGGCGAGGAAGCCGCTGCCGGCGATGGTGAGCGGCTCACCGTGTTGGTCGACGCCGTGGGCGGTGGCGTGCAGCGCCCGGACGGTCGGGAAGTACAGGCCGGGGATGGACAGGCAGCCTTCCTCGTCGTCCTGGAGCTCGTCGGAGAGCTCAAGGGTGGGGTTGATGAGGTGGCCGCGGTGCCCGTCGGCGTCGTAGACGAACACCTGGGCGCTGACGCCGATCTGTGGTGCGGCGACGCCGGCGCGGCCGGGGGCGCCGAGCAGGGTGTCCATCAGGTCGGTGACGAGGGCGCGCAGCTCGGCGTCGAAGGTGGTGACCGGTTCGCATCCGGTGCGCAGGACGGGGTCGCCGATGATCCGGATGGGCCGCATGGTCATGGGGGTCAGTTTATCGCCGGTGGTGGGTGGGTCAGTGTCCGGCCAGGGTGGCGCGGATCGGGGCGGTCTTCGCGGCGGCTTCGGCGACCTCGGCGTGGGCGTCGCTGTCCCAGGTGATGCCGCCGCCGGCCCAGGTGTGCAGCAGGTCGGCGTCGGCGGCGGCGGTGCGGATGGTCAGGCCGAGGTCGACGTGCCCGGGGGTGACCCAGCCGAGTGCGCCCATGCTGGCGCCCCGGCCGACGGGTTCGAGGGCGTTGATCTGGGTGAGGGCGGCGTGTTTGGGTGCGCCGGTCACGGAGCCGCCGGGGCAGGTGGCGCGCAGCAGGTCGGCGAGGCCGAGGCCGTCGGCGGCGGCGGCGCGGACCGTCGACTCGGCCTGCCACAGGTCGCACCAGCGGCGTACGGCGAACAGGTCGTCGACGGTGACGGTGCCGGTGCGGGCGATGCGGGCGAGGTCGTTGCGTTCCAAATCGACGATCATGATGTGTTCGGCGCGTTCCTTGGCGCTGGCGAGCAGTTCGGCGCGGCCGGCGGCGGTGGCCGGGCGGGTGCCCTTGATGGGTCGGGTGATCAGGTGCCCGTCGGTGACCTCGATGAGGGTTTCCGGGGAGGCGCAGCCGATCGCCCAGCCGTCGCCGGTGAGGACGCCGCCGTAGCGGGCGCCGGGGAGCGCGCCGAGGCGACTCAGGGCGGGTAGGGGGTCGCCGGTGTAGCGGGCGGCGGCGTGCCCGACGAGGTTGGTCTGGTAGACGTCGCCGCGGCCGATGGCGGCGCGGACCCTGTCGACGGCGTCGGCGTGTTGGCGGGGGGTCCAGCTGTCGGTCCACGGGCCGAGCCACCAGGGGGTGGGTACGGCCGGTGGGGTGGCCCGGGTGGGGCCGTGGTGGTAGACGACGACGGTGAGGTCGGGCAGGGTCGGCGCGGGTTCGGGTGCGGTGGTGGGTGCGCCGGCCAGGTGCGCGCCGGCCGCGGCGGACAGGTAGAGCGCGGCGCCGCACACCCCGTCGTGCGGGTGGGGGCGGGCGGGTCGGGTCAGGTCGTGTAGGGGCAGGCCGTGTGCGGCGAGGAACTCCTCGGCGAGCGCGGCGGGGTCGCCGCCGTCGCGGCGGTGCCACTGTAGGCGGGCGCGTTCGGTGAGCGAGTCCCGACACGCGGCGGGCGCCGCCGGCACACCGACCGACGCCGCCGCGCCGCGGTAGGCGGCCAACGCGGCCGCGCCGCTGCCTGCGGTGAACACCTGTGGGAGCGTTTCCACGCCGTATGGTCCGACCTTCCTCATCCGTTCAGTGGATTTCGGGTGCGCCAGGCCGACACCTGCTCGATGCTGGCCACTTTCGCTTGGTACTGTGCGTCACTGGTCATGTGAACCATGACACAGTGCCCCCACAGTCCGGAGAACCCGATGTGCCAGCACCAACCGACCTGCCCCTCCGCTGAAGCCACCGACCGGGAAGCCGCGCGGGTCCTCGCCTGCTTCCGTGAGCAGGGCTGGAGTCTGCTCTGCAACGGTGTGATCGTCTTCGAGGACACCGGCGAGTTGCTGCCCGACGGCAGCAGCATCGCACCGCACCGCGGTCCCGCCCGCCACGCCCTCGTGGCCTGATTGACCACCCAGCGTCACCGTTTAGCCGCCGCGGACCCAGGCTAGTCCCCCGGTAAGGGACCTCTCCGCCCAGGTCGCAGCGGCTGCCGGGGCAGGCCGTAACCGCCCGCCCCGGCGCGCCGCCGTCGGTCCTCGACCGGCTCCGGCGTTGTCAGTCCTCGAACGCCTCCGGCGACGGGCACGAGCAGACCAGGTTCCGGTCGCCGTACGCGCCGTCGATGCGCCGCACCGGTGGCCAGTACTTCCCGGCCCGGTCCACCCCGGCCGGGTACGCGCCCACCGACCGCGGGTACGCGTGCGACCACTCGTCACCGCTGACCATCGCCGCGGTGTGCGGCGCGTTCGCCAGGGGGTTGTCCCCCGCCGGCCACGCCCCGGAACCCACCTGCTCGATCTCCGCCCGGATGGCGATCATCGCGTCGCAGAACCGGTCCAGCTCGGCCAGGTCCTCACTCTCGGTCGGCTCCACCATCAGCGTGCCCGCCACCGGGAACGACATCGTCGGCGCGTGGAAGCCGTAGTCGATCAGCCGCTTCGCCACGTCGTCGACGCTCACCCCTGTCGTCTTCGTCAACGGCCGCAGGTCGAGGATGCACTCGTGGGCCACCAGGCCCTTGTTGCCGGCGTAGAGCACCGGGAAGTGCCCGCGCAGCCGCGCCGCCACGTAGTTCGCGGCGAGGACCGCCACCCCGGTGGCCCGGGTCAGCCCTTCGGCGCCCATCATCCGCAGGTACGCCCACGGGATCGGCAGGATCCCCGCCGACCCGTACTTCGCCGCCGAGATCGCCGGCGTCGCGTCGGCGTGCGCCCCGAGGGGGTCACCGGGCAGGAACGGCGCGAGGTGCGCGCGGACCGCGACCGGGCCCACACCGGGGCCACCGCCGCCGTGCGGGATGCAGAACGTCTTGTGCAGGTTGAGGTGCGACACGTCCGCGCCGAACCTGCCGGGCTTGGCGAACCCGACCAGGGCGTTGAGGTTCGCCCCGTCGACGTACACCTGACCGCCGGCGTCGTGGACCTTCGCGCACAGCGACGCGATGCCCGTCTCGTACACCCCGTGCGTCGACGGGTACGTCACCATGATCCCGGCGAGCGCGTCCCGATGCTTGTCGATCTTCGCGTCCAGGTCGACGAGGTCGACGTTGCCGTCCTCGTCGCAGGCCACCACGACGACCCGCATGCCGGCCATCACCGCCGACGCCGCGTTGGTGCCGTGCGCCGACGACGGGATCAGGCACACGTCGCGGTGCGACTCACCCCGCGACGCGTGGTAGGAGCGGATCGCCAGCAACCCGGCCAGCTCACCCTGCGACCCGGCGTTGGGTTGCACGCTGACCGCGTCGTAGCCGGTCACCTCCGCCAGCCACGACTCCAGCTGACCGATCATCTCCCGGTACCCGACGGTCTGCGCGTCCGGCGCGAACGGGTGGATGTGCGCGAACTCCGCCCAGCTGACCGGCTCCATCTCGGTGGTCGCGTTCAGCTTCATCGTGCACGACCCGAGCGGGATCATGCCCCGGTCCAGGGCGTAGTCGAAGTCCGACAGCCGCCGCAGGTAGCGCAGCATCGCCGTCTCGGAGTGGTGGCTGCGGAACACCGGGTGGGTCAGGAAGTCCGACGTCCGGGCCAGGTCGGCCGGCAGGGCCGCGTCCACGGTCCCGTCGAACGCGGGCACCCCGAACGCCTCCCACACCAGTGCCAGGTGCGCGTCGGTGGTCGTCTCGTCGCAGGACACCCCCACCCGGTCGGCGTCGACCAGCCGCAGGTTCACGCCCCGCTGCGCGGCCGCCGCGACCACCCGCGCCGCGCCGCCCGGCACGGTCGCGGTGACGGTGTCGAAGAACGCGACGCCCGCGACGTCCACGCCACCGGCGCGCAGCCCGGCCGCGAGCCGCGCCGCCATCTGATGGGTACGCGTCGCGATGTCGCGCAGCCCGTCCGGGCCGTGGTAGACGGCGTACATGCCGGCCATCACCGCGAGCAGCACCTGCGCGGTGCAGATGTTGCTTGTCGCCTTCTCCCGCCGGATGTGCTGCTCACGGGTCTGCAACGCCAACCGGTAGGCCGGGTTGCCGTCCGCGTCGCGTGACACCCCGACGAGGCGCCCGGGCAGCATCCGCTCCAGGCCCGCGCGGACCGCCAGGTAACCGGCGTGCGGCCCCCCGAAGCCCATGGGTACGCCGAAACGCTGGGTGGTGCCGGCGGCGATGTCCGCGCCGATCTGCCCCGGTGCGCGCAGCAGCGTCAACGCCAACAGGTCCGCCGCGACGGTGACCAGCGCCCCGACGGTGTGCGCGGCCTCGACGAGGCTCGTGTGGTCGCGGACCGCCCCGGACGCGCCCGGGTACTGCAGGTGCAGGCCGAAGAACTCCGCCGGCAGCTCGTCACGGGCGACGTCGACGACCCGCACGTCGATGCCGAGCGGCTCGGCGCGGCTGGTGATCACCGCGATGGTCTGCGGCAACGCGTCGGCGTCGACGACGTACACCCGGCTCTTGCTCTTGGACGCGCGGCGGGCGAGGGTCATCGCCTCCGCCGCGGCGGTGCCCTCGTCGAGCATGGAGGCGTTCGCGGTGGCCAGGCCGGTCAGGTCGGTGACCATCGTCTGGAAGTTCAACAGCGCCTCCAGGCGGCCCTGGCTGATCTCCGGCTGGTACGGGGTGTACGCCGTGTACCAGGCCGGGTCCTCCAGCACGTTGCGGCGGATCACCGCCGGGGTGTGCGTGCCGTGGTATCCCAACCCGATCATGGACACGGCGACGGTGTTACGCGCCGCGAGGGCCCGCAGCTCGGCGATCGTCTCGGCCTCGGTGGCCGGATCGGGCAGGGCCAGGGTGCCGTGCCAGCGGATCACCTCGGGGATCGCGGCGTCCATCAACTCGTCGATCGAGTCGTGCCCGACGACCTCCAACATCCGACGCTCGTCGTCGGGGCCGGGGCCGATGTGACGGGTGGCGAACTGCTCTACGGTCATCAGGGGCACTCCCGGGCGAGGTCGACGTGTCGGCCTCCCCCTCTGTCGCACCCCCACCGGGGGCGCTCCACAGTGCCTGCCCACGAGGTCCTTTTGCCTGAGAGGTTCCGGGGAGGATTTGCCCCTTCGGCGCCGCCCTGAGTGCCCTCGGGCGGTCTCTCCCACGTGGGTGTTACCGGCATGGTCAACGCTACCAGCGCCGGTGTTTCCGGCAGATGTCCGACCCCCGGCCGGGCTGTCACACCCCGACCGGTGCCGCACCACCCACCCGGTCGGCCAACTCCGACAGCAGCGCGCCCAGGGGCGCGTCGACGCTGATGGTGGCGTGGCCGTCACCACGGGTCGGCCCCTGGTTGACGATCGCCACCGGAATGCCCCGTTTCGCGGCGCGGATCACGAAACGGCGCCCCGACATCACCGTCAACGACGACCCGAGCACCAGCAACGAGCGGGCCCGCTCGACGGCGGCGAAGCACCGTGCCACCCGCTGCGGCGGGACCGTCTCGCCGAAGAACACCACGTCCGGCTTCACCATCCCGGTGCCGCAGATGCCGCAGTCCACCGGCCGGAACGCGGCCACCTGCTCGTCGGGGAGATCCACGTCACCGTCCGGGTTCACCGCGGCGACCTGGGCCACGAAGTCCGGGTTGGCCTCGCGCAGCCGCCGGTCCAACTCCTCCCGGGAGGTCAGGTTGCCGCAGTCCAGGCAGATCACCTCGTCCAGGCGACCATGCAAGTCGATCACCGACGTGCTGCCGGCCGCACCGTGCAGACCGTCGACGTTCTGGGTGATCACCTCATCGACCAGGCCGGCGTGTTGCAGCCTGGCCACCGCCCGGTGCCCGGCGTTGGGCGCCGCACCCGCGATCAACCGCCACCCCAGGTGACTTCGCGCCCAGTAACGCCGCCGCGCGAGGGGATCCCGGGTGAACGCCTGGAAGGTCATCGGGGTGTGCCGCCGCGCCACCCCGCTGGGCCCCCGGTAGTCCGGGATGCCCGACTCGGTGGACAGGCCGGCGCCGCTGAGCACCACCACCCCACCAGCGGCCACCAGCGCGCGCAACGCGTCGAAGCTCTCCGTCACCCCTCCATGCTGCCTCACCCCACCCACCCCCACCCCCCTCGAGGCGGTTGATCATGGAGTTATAGTCGGCCGCCGCGGCGGGTCGTGACAATAACCTCATGATCAACCGCCTTGGGTGGGGTGGGGTGGGGCCCTGGGCTACGCGGCGACGACGTCGGCGACGACGCAGGCGATGTTGTCCGGCCCACCGCGGGCCTGCGCCAGGTCGACAAGCGCCGCCACCGTGTCCTCGGGATCGCCGCCGGCACTCAGCGTCGCGTGCAGATCGGCACGATCCACGACCGCCCACAGCCCGTCGGAGCACAGCAGGTACCGGTCACCGGGCAGCGCGGTCCGCAGCGCGAGATCAGCCTCGACCTGCCGGCCCCCACCGAGCGCGCGCACCAGCACCGCCCGCTGGGGATGCGCGGCGGCCTCGTCGGGGTCGAGACGACCCTGATCCACCTGGGTCCGCACCCAGGTGTGATCCTGCGTGAGCAGCGACAACTCCCCGCCGCGCAGCAGGTACGCCCGGGTGTCACCGATGTGCACCAGAGCCAACTGCGAGCCGCCGCGCAGCAACGCGGTCAACGTGGTGACCGGCTGGTGCTCGTCGGTGGCCAGCGCCCGCACGGTGCGGTCGACGTCGGTGACCGCACCGGCCAGCATCGTCAGCAGGTCCACCGCCGGTGTGTCGGCGAGCGCCAACGGCAGGAGGGCGTCGATGGCGGCGGCACTGGCGGCAGCCCCACCGGGTCCCCGCATGCCGTCGGCGACGGCGAACAGCCGCTCACCGGCGTACGCGGCGTCCTCGTTGCTGTCGCGCGCCGCCCCGGTGACACACCCGGCGGCACAGCGAACAGCGAGGGCGGGATTCGATCGAGACACGGTGACGTCCCCTTCCAGAAGGTGCTCCACGAGGACGGTGGCGAGCCGGGCACGGGCCGCGGTGTCGGCGCTGACCTCCCGCCAGTACGCGGTGACCGCCTGCGCCGCCGCCGCGGGATCCAGGGCACACACGACGCGGATCGTCGCCAGCGGCATGCCGATGCGCCGGAGCTGGGCGACCAGCCGCGCCACCGGCAGCTGCTCGGGGTCGTACAGCCGATACCCGGACTCCGGATCGACAGCGGCCGGCGGCAGGAGCCCCACCTGCTCGTACAGGCGCAGCGCCTTCGGCGTCAGCCTCGCCGCCCGGGCGAACACCCCGATGGTCCACAGCCCCACGTCGCCATCCTCCTCGCGCCGGTCACGGCGACCGGCACACCCCAGACTGGGGGTTACCCGAAGGGCAAGGTCAAGCCCTGCACACCCGGCGGTGTGGGCGACCCCGCCCCGGTAGGTTCGGCGCATGCGTGTCGTCATCGCCGGCACCGAGGTGACCCTTGACCACCCCCGGGGGTGATCGGCGCTGCTGGTGCCGCGGTCCACGTCCCGCATGCCGTTCGGGGCCCGCCCCGCAGAACGGGACAGGCCCCGAACGGATCCCCGCTGACTCACCGCATCGGTGGACTCACCTCAGCCGGTGCAGGGCGTGGTGATCGTGCTCTCGCCCGAGACGTTCCCGCCGTAGATCCAGCCGTACGGTGCCGCCCCTCCGACGCTGACGTAGTACCACCAGTTTCCCGCCGAGTTCTGGAACCGGCACCACCCGCCGAGTCGCTGGCCCACGTTGAGGTAGTTGCTCACGTTGCCACAGCTCTGGCCCGGACCATTGCGCAGCGGGATGGACGTCGTCACGGTGGCGCCCCCGAGACCGTTGCTCCCGGGACTCCAACCGCAGACGGCCAGGGTGCCGACGGGGGCGTTCGACGGTGTGAAGGTCGGTGCCTGGTTCGTCGAGGCGCTCGCCGGCGCTGCCCCCGAGGCGACGCCAAGCGCGATGGCGGCGCCCACAGTGAGCGCCCGCCGCTTCAGTTTCTGCATGCTGCTCCTCCTCTGGTACGGAACTGACCGAGGGGTTCTCACCTCGATCTGGGGATGAGCCTGGCCAGCGGTCGGTGCGACGAACAAGGGTCTGAGCTGTGCGGAACAGTTCCGCGCACCCGGCCTCGACGGCTGCCTGCGAGCCGCGCTGCCACAGTGATGGCGGTCACAACGAGTCGGAGAGTCAGATATCTAGACGCACGAATGTGAACCTGTCGGAAGAATGCTGGTTCCCACCGAATCGGAGCGCCTTGGCACTGAGGGAGGGCCTGCGTTGCGACCGCCGGAACCCCATCCATCCATGAACGTCGGAGAGTTCGTCGCAGCCCTGAAAGCCCTACGCCTGTGGTCAGGGCTCTCGTACCGGGAGTTGGCCGCGAAGGCACAGGCATCCGGAGGATCGCTCCCACCGAGCACCATCGCGTCGATGCTCGGCCGCAACACTCTGCCCCGCGCCCCACTGATCGCGACGTTCGTCCTGGCCTGCGGCCTCGATCAGGACACCGCCGACCGGTGGGCCACAGTGCGAAACAGCATCGCCATCGGCACCGAAATCTCAGATTCGAGCGCTCCCCTGCCACCGCAGTCCGACAGCGGAACCGAGCCGGCGCCACCCGCCCCCCAGCTCACGAGACGCCGCCGACTGCTCGTCATCGGCGCCGCCGCTCTCGGGTTACTTCTCAGCATCGCGGCGTTTCTGCTGCTCAAGCCGACCGAAACACCTGAACGCCCCGCCGCCGAGCCTCAGCTGCCACACGACGGCTGGGTCCTCATCCAACCCGCCCACATCCCCGACCACGACCTCTGCGTCGGCGAAGGCCGCGAGCGCAACCGCCGTACGGATCGGCCCCTCGCCGTGCAACGCCCATGCGCCACGATCACCCCCGACACGTACCTCACCGCAACAAGCATCAACGGCGTCTACGAAATCCGGTGGCACCATCCAACCGAAGGCGTCGGATGCCTCACCGTCGACGAGGCGCTCACCGAGGCCGACACGCTGATAGCGCCCAGCGAGTGCACCGGAGCCGCACATCAGCGTTACCAACTGGAGCCGACCCAGACACCGACCGGATACCGGATCCGGCCCACCCACAGTGGGCTCTGCCTCGGCATTCTCGGCGGACACGCGGACGTGGACGACGGCGCCGAGCTCGCCCAAGCACCCTGCACCGGAGCACTGGACCAAGTTTTCCTCGTGCGGCCCACCACATCACCGCGGCCGAGGTAACTCGCACCACACCTCAGCTGAGCACCCGGGCGGGGCGCACCCCACCCGGGACACTCATCGCTGCTGGTGCCGCGGCAACGCCGACTGACCCACCACACCACCGACGAACGGCGCCCCCGGCGTCTCCGCCGAGATCCGATCCATCGTCCGCGCCAACTGCTCACTGCCATCATCGAGATGCCGCGCCGCCGCCTGCATGTGCGACACCATCATCTCCCCGAAGATCCGCAACGCCTCCCGGGTGGCCACCGTGTCGTCGAAGCTCGACCCCGCCGCGCTGCGGTACTCCGCCACCGCCCGCTCCGCCTCCTGCTTAGCCTCCGCCTCCGCCGCGTGCAGATAACTCTCGTACTGCACCCGCGCGTACTCGGCGACCCGCCGCGCATAGTCATGCGCCTGCGCGATGATCTGCTCCGCCTCCCGCTGCGCCGCGGACAACAGATTCACCTCCCGCGCCGCCGGGGTCTTCCCCGCCACCCCCGTGCTCGGGATCACCCCGTGCCGGTGCAACTCCACCCGGTCGGTCAACCGCTCATTCTCCGCCCGCAACGTCGCGAGCTGCGTCGCCAACACATCCAACTCGTCGGCGATCTGCATCCGGAACCGGTCCACATCGGCGTTGTCATAGCCGCGACGCGCGAACGACGCCGCCCCGAACTGCCACCGCCGCACCCGATCGGCGGTCATCCGCACCTGCACCGCGCCGGACACCTGCATCCCGTCGTACCGACTGATCGGCGTCGCACTCACCTGTGGCCGCCTCCGTTCACCACTGCGGGGCCCCCCAGCTCACTCCTCGTCACCTGTGCCCACCTCCCGAGATGTCATCGACGGTCGACTGCTGCACCGCCGTACGCCACGCCGGGCCATACCACTGCTCACCCAGGCCCTCGTGATGCACCTGACCCGAGTGGAAACCCGCCTGGAGCAACGCCCGCACCGCGTACGACACCATCTCGTCCGACCCGCACACGAACACGTGCCGAGAACGCCAGTCACCGTCGGCCAACGCCCGATCCACCGCGTGCAGGAACTCCCCGGGCCGGTGCACATCGGCACCCACCACATAGGTCACCGTCAACCACGGGTACGACGACGCCAGCTTGTCGATCGCCTCACTGTCGTACAGCTCACTGCGGGAACGGGCCCCCACGTACAGGTCCACCCGCCGGCGCGAACCCTCCGCCGCGACCTGCTCCACCAACGCCTTAACCGGCGCCCAGCCGGTCCCCGCGACCACCAACAACAGATCACTGGAACCCGCCGCCCACAACCCCAGCCGCTCCCCGACCGGCGCCGCCAGGTGGATCCGATCCCCGACCGACGACCCGTACACCAGCCGCGACGACACCGCCCCACCCGGCGCGGCCCGCACATGCAACTCCAACGTGCCGTCCGCCCGCGGCGCGTTCGCCGGCGAGTAGTACCGCCACGACCGCACCGACGGATGCGACACCCCGATCGACTGACCCGGGGTGAATGGCAACAGATACTGCGGACGCACCGTCAACACCGCCACGTCGAACGCCCGCCGCTCGTGCGCCACGATCTCCGCCACCCACCACGGCGGATTCACCGCCTCGGCGGCCTGCGCGGCCTCCGTCATCACCTGGGCCACCAACCCGTACGCGGCCGCCCAGTCCGACGCCAACTCGTCGGTCCACTGCTCGGCGAGGAAATGCTGCAACGTCGCCAACAGCGCCTCACCGACCGCCGGATAGTGCTCCGCACGGACCGCGAACTTACGGTGGTCCGCGCCGAGATCCTGCAGGAAACCCACAAGCCGGTCCACCTGGTCCACGTTGGACACGATGTGCCCCAACGCGGTCACGAGACGGTCCCGCTGCCCGGCCATGTTCGTCGGGAACATCTGCCTCGTCTCAGGATGAGCGAGGAACAACGTCGAATAGAAATAGAGCGGCACCTGATCACCGTGCCCGGCGACCACCGACCAGCTCTGCTTGAGTTGGGCCGCGTCCACGCTCAGGCGTCCGACCGGTCTCCGGAGGCCACCACCTGGTCCTGCACCTGCCCCAGCACCGCCTGAACGTCGGCCAGGATGTCACCCGGCACACCCAGCTCGCTCAGCGTCGCCAGCAGGTGCTCGCCCACCTTCGCGTAGTGCTCCACCGGAATGTTCAACGGCTGGTGCGCCTCGGCCAACCCACGACCCGTGTACTCGTTCGGGCCACCCAGCACCGTGGTCAACATCAACGTCAGGTGCCGCCGCTGACCCACCATCTCCACCTCGGCGAAATAGCCCGCCAAAGCCGGGTCGGCCAACACCTTGTCATAGAACAGCTCCACAGCCGCCTTGACCGAGCTGGCACCGCCAATTCGGTCGTAGTGCGACTTGGGGGCAGCCTCTTCGGTAACCGTCACGGTCGTTCCTCCGGGGGTGAAGGGTCGATAACCGTGTCGGACCATAGCGTGTCAATCGCCCGGGGTCATTGCCGCCCTATCGCGTTCCCGACAACAGGACGAAACGCAGCGTCACCACTACCGACGGGTATCTCCACAATCGGCCACCGCAACGACACCCACAGTGTCCACAGTGGAACGAAGTCACCCACAGACGCCACCCACCGTCACCGACGGTCGCGAGAAAACCAACCCGAAAAAAGGCGAACGCCCCTACGCTCAGCCAGCCCGCCGTCGCGCTCGCCGCGCCGCCAACTCGTCACCCACCGGATCCGACCCCACCACGGGCTCCACCGGCGCGCTCGTCGCCGGCTCCGCCGGCAGATGCGACAACGACCCCTGGATCTCCTTGAACGCCCCACCGATGGCAATCCCGAAGACACCCTGGCCACCCTGCAACAGGTCGACCACCTCCTCCGGAGACCGACACTCGTACACCGTCGTCCCATCAGAGATCAGCGTGATCCCGGCCAGATCCTCCACACCACGCGACCGCAACGCCTCGATCGCCTTGCGGATGTTCTGTAGGGACACCCCCGCATCCAACAACCGCTTCACGACCTTCAACACCACCAGGTCCCGGAACGAATACAACCGCTGCGTCCCCGAACCAGAGGCGTCCCGCACGCTCGGCACCACAAGCGCCGTCCGCGCCCAGTAATCCAACTGCCGGTAACTGATGCCCACCGCGTGGCAGGCCGTCACACCCCGGTAGCCGACCGAACCATCACCGTCGACCGCCACACCTGGCGACGACGCAGCCGACTCGTCGAACTCTCTGCCTGGCTCGGGATCCTGCGGCTCGTGCATCCGGACAACCTCCCCCGTCAGTGCGGCGACGCGCCGTTTCCTCCGACGCGCACCCCTCGACACGGCAACCCTATAGCCACCTTCAGGGGTTACCACGGAGGAACCGACACGACACGCCGCGCAGCCCACCGAGAAAGATCACCAACCACACCGGGGCACCACCCACGGTGACACCCGGGAGCACAGCCCCCACGGCCCACTCAGCCCGCGAAATCCTCCGGACGCACCTGCTCCAGGAACTCGCGGAACTTCTCCACCTCGTCCTCCTGCTCATCAGGAATGACGATCCCCGCCTCACTCAGGACCTGCTCAGCACAACGAATCGGCGCACCGACACGCAACGCCAACGCGATCGAATCGCTCGGACGCGCCGACACCCGCACCCCATCGCCAATCAACAGATCCGCGTAGAAGACGTTCTCCTTGAGCTCAGTGATCTCCACCGCCTGCAAGGGCGCCTTCAACGCCGCCAACACGTCCCGCAAAAGATCATGCGTCAACGGCCGGGCCGGCTTGACCCCCTGCTGCTCATAAGCGATAGCCGTGGCCTCGACCGCGCCGATCCAGATCGGCAGATAGCGGTCCCCCTCGACCTCCCTGAGCAGGACGATCGGCTGGTTGCTAGGCAGCTCCACCCGAACTCCGACCACGCTCAGCTCGCGCACCGCCGCCTCCGTGTCGTCGTCACCTACGCACCGCGCCCTCTCCCTGCACGGTACACGGACCGCGACACGGCCGTCCCGTCCGCTACAGCACCACGCCCGCGCCAGAAAGGGGTTACCCCGGCAAGCCTACGGCACGCTTCCCGGAAGAGATCTTTCCGCTCAGCCACCACTCACCGGGCACCCTCACCGACCCAACGTCGAACGCAGACCCACCCGCACCAACGCCGCGTGCAACTGCTCCGACAACGCCACCAACTCACGCGCCGTCTCCGCCGCCCGAGCCCGCGCCGCCGGATCACTCTGCCGCGCCAACGGCGCCACCAACTGCGCGAACAAACCGACCTCACGGTCCGCCGCCGTCCGATAACCCCGCAGGTGCCGCGGCTCCAACCCGTAGGACGCCAAACCCGCCACCGCGGACGCGATGATCAACGCATCCGCGTCATACCACCCCGGCGGATCCGACACCACCACACCGAGCCGCTCCAGCTCCACAAGCGTCGACTCGTCGATCCCACTACGCGCCACCAGATCCGACCGGCCGAGCCGCACCTGCGACGACTCGACCGGCTCCACCGACTCACGACCCGGCACCGCACCATCAGGACCAACCGCCACCAACGCCGGCCGCGACCGCCCCGGCTGCTCACCAGACGAATCCCACTGGGCCAACTGCTCACGGATCACCCGCAACGGCAGGTACTTGTCCCGCTGCGCGGTCAACACGAACCGCAACCGCGCCACATCGTCCCAGCTGTACTTCCGGTAACCCGCCGCCGTCCGCTGCGGCTCGACCAAACCCTCAGCCTCAAGAAACCGCAACTTCGAAATCGTGGTGTCCGGAAAATCCACCCGCAACTGCCCAAGCACCTCACCGATGCTCATCAGCGGCTGAGACCGAGCCGCCCCGGGTGACGTGGAGGCCGCAGGCTCGTTCACCCCCGGCCGGCCTCCTCCTCCGGGCGCGGACCGGCGATGAACACCACCCGGAACTTACCGATCTGAACCTCATCACCATTGCTCAACGTGGCCGCCTCAACCCGCTCACGATTCACGTACGTGCCATTCAGGCTACCCACGTCCCGCACCGTGAACGTCCCACCATCACGGTGGAACTCCGCGTGCCGACGCGACACCGTCACGTCATCAAGGAAGATGTCACTGTCCGGATGCCGGCCACTGGTCGTCACATCGTGGTCCAACAGGAACCGGGCACCCGCATTCGGACCTCGACGAACCACCAGCAGCGCCATACCCGGCGGCAGCGAACCGGACATCCGGCTCGGCACCACATCGGTATCCGGCCCTTCCAGCACTTCGTCGAGCGAACCGAGATTGAGCGTCGAAGTGACGTCGAGTGGGGGGAACTCGTCGTCTGGCCGCGTCATGGGACCACCTCACGGATCTGTTCGGTCGGCGTCGGGTAATGGCGGGTCTGGCCGCCGGGCGCTTGTCCACCCGGCGGCTGGCTCCCCGTGCCCGGGAAGGCAATTCCACAACGCTCAACTATTTGGGTTCTCGGTCGACTGGGCGAGCCTAGCCAGCGCCGAAATGCAGGGCAACCGGACGCGCGCACACCGCCCACGCACCGGATCACGCACACTCAGCCTTCGGTGATCTTCTGATAAGCAGCCGCCGTCAGCAACCCGTCCGTCGCCGTCGGATCGTTCGGCGTGATCTCCACCAACCAACCCTCACCGTACGGATCAGTGTTGATCAACTCCGGTGTGTCACCCAACGCCTCGTTGCGCGCCGCAACCGTACCGGCCACCGGCGCGTAAATCTCCGACACACTCTTGGTCGACTCGATCTCACCCAACGAATCACCGGCCGCGACCACCGCACCCGCCTCGGGCAACTGCACGTACACGATGTCACCCAGCGCGTCCTGCGCGAAGTGCGTGATACCGACCCGGATCGAACCCGTGCCGTCACCCGCCACCCACTCATGCTCGGCGGTGTATCGCAGATCCTCGGGAATCACCAGACGCGTCCTTCATCCATCGGTGCCCCGGACCACCCGGGTCCGGCGCGGCCGCGCCGGTCAGGAGACCGGACGGGCGTGTTCCAACTTGATCGGCGCGTGCAGCGCCGAAACCTCGGCAACCTCACGCTCCCCAAACGTCACGTTACCGCCGACACCCCGGACCGACGCCACCACCCCACCAGGAATGTTCAACGCCGTACGCATCGTCGCCGGATCACCGATCACCGTGATCGTGAACGGCCCCGTCAACCGACGCCCCTCCACCACCAACGACCCGTTGTCCCCATCGAGGAAGTACGTCGACGCGATGATCCGCACCGTCGCCCGATCACCACCGGCGATCTGCATCGCCTCCGCGCCCGCACCCCGCAACTCCTGCACCGCGTCCAACACCCGAGTCGCCGTGATCGGCTTGACACCAGCCTCGAACTGCACAGTCAACCCCGGCCCCACCGCCGGCAACGTCCCCGCCAGGATGCCCAACTCGTTCGCCCGCCGCGTCGCCTCGTCCAACGCCGCCTGACGACCCTGCTCACCCGAGCGCAACTGCCGCTGACTGTCCTCCAACGCACGGATGTCCTGCTGCAGACGACTCTCCCGGGCATCCAGATCCGACAGGATCCGCACCAGGTCCTCCTGACGCGTCGCCCCCAACGTCGGATCCGTCGACGTCGTCTTCAACTGCACGACCAACGTGAAACCCAACAACACCAACAACGCCACGATCATCACACCGGCCGTACTCCACCGGAACCGACCCGCCGCCACCGGCACCGCCGACACCCCGACCGGCTCGGCCAACCCGTCCGAACCCGCCACCGGCTCCCCGGGCCGCGACACCGCGTTCAGATCCACCGTCGCACCGTCGTCGACCGGCTCCACGCCCGACTCCCCCGCCGGCTCCTCGTCCGGCCGCTCCTGCGGCCCCACGGGCTCCTGCGGGGCCAACGGACTCAGCTCATCCGGATCCGGCGCGTCCGGACGCGGATCCGGCTCACCCGCCGGCCCACCCGGGCGCGTCGGCCCACCCGGCTGCGGCCACCCCGTCCCCGTATCGCTCTGCTCATCACTCATCGCCGTCAAACCTACGCCCGGAACAGGTGCCGACGGATCGCCGCCACATTGCCGAAGATGCGCACACCCAACACGACCACCACACCAGTGGACAACTGCCCGCCCACCCCGAGCTGGTCACCCAGATACACGATCAGACCAGCGACCAACACGTTCGAGATGAACGACACCACGAACTGCTTGTCGTCGAAGATGCGGTCCAACCTGGCCCGCACCCCACCGAACACCGCGTCCAGCGCGGCCACCACCGCGATCGGCAGGTACGGCTGCAACGCCGCCGGCACCGTGGGATCAAGCCACACACCCAGCACCACACCGGCAAGCAACGCCAGCACCGCGATCATCGGCCACCTCCGGAGGGGCTAGCGGTCGTCGTCGAACCGGACGACCCAGGACTGCCGGACCGGACACCCGACGCGAAAGGGCTCGGACTGACCGACGGCTTCGCGTAGCGTAGCTGCGGCTCCGGAGCCGCCGGCAGGGTGAGGTCATCCGCCTCCCGCACACCGAACGACAACCCGGTCTTCTGCGCGACCTCCCGCATCAGATCCGCGTTCCGACTGTTCTCGAACTTGCGCCGCATCGAACCCGGCCCGATCGCCGACACCTCGTACGGCCCCGTCACCGGCCGGAAGTCCACAAGGATCGCGTCACCCGCCGTACGGATCGTCGACGTCGAGGTCAACCGCTGCCCATTGATGGCGATCGCCTCCGCACCGGCACTCCACAGCGCATTCGCCACCCCCTGCAAGTCGCTGTAGAGCACCCGCGACGGCCCCGCGCCAGCACCCGTCACCGCGTCCGCCTTACCCGGCCCGTCCGCCAACCGCACCACCGCACCGTCGCCGCGCACCCGACCCAGCCCGGTGCTCGCCTCCAGGTCCCGCAGCCGCGCGGCGGTCGACCCACTCAACGCCGCGTCCCGCTGCCGACTGACCTCCTCGCGCAGCTGGTCCGCACGTGTGGACAACCTGTCGGTCTGACCCTCCCGCTCCCTGATCTGCGCCACCAGACCGGAACGAGCCTGACTGCGCCCCGGCTCGTCCGCCACCGTCTGCCGGTACGCCACCGCGAACAGGAAACCGAGCAGCACCACCACGACCACACTGACCGACCGCGCCGGCCAGGCACGCCACCCCCGGACCGGCTCGGTGGACGCCGAGCGCCGGCGGGCAGCCGCCGCATCCGCATACCCCGGATCCAGTGGATTGCGAAACAGCTCGGTGAGGAAGTCCGGCGCGTACACCCGATCCGGGCGGGGTTTGCCCGGCTGCGGCGCGCTCACGCCACCGCTCCCGGGCCGCGCACCGCACGCACCAGCCGCGCAGCCTGCACCACGTACATCCCGCCGGCCACCCAGTAGAGCACCAGCCCCCACCACGCCAACGCCCAGCCGATCGCGGCCGTCGCCGTCGCCGCCGCGGCCCACTCGCTGGCCAACAACAGCACCGGGAACGCCGCCAGCAGAAGGAACGTGGCGGTCTTACCCACGTAGTGCACCGGCGGCGGCCCGTACCCGAAGCGGCGCAGCACCGCCAGCGAGCCGAGCAGCAGCAGCTCGCGGGCCAGCAGCGCCGCGGTGAACTGCCACGGCACCACCTCCCGGGCGGTGAACGCGACAAGGGTGGCGAGGATGTAGAGCCGGTCGGCGAACGGGTCGAGCAACTCCCCGAGTCGACTGACCTGGTGCAGACGACGCGCGATCCAGCCGTCGACCCAGTCCGTGGTGCCGCCGATGGCCAGGACGACGATCGCCGCCACGTCGGCCCGCTCGACCAGGAACAGATACAGGAACAGCGGGACGCCCAGCAGCCGCACGAAGCTGATCAGGTTGGGCAGGGTGAGCACCTGGTTGCCGGGGGCCTCGTCACCGGTGTCCCGCGGTTGCTCTGCCCGAGCCGGACGCGACACCGATCCTCCTCCACGGCACGGACCCCCGGCCGACGTCGTACGCGTGCTTCGGGCCGACCAGCGCCAGCCCCGCCCCGGGTGGGGTCTCTTCCCTGATCCGGCCCGTGATCGTCGAGATCACGGGCCGGGTAAGTGCGCTGTCACTATATCGGGCTCGCCGCCCGCTTCCCCGGTGCTGTCACGTGTGGCTCGGTGCGGCGGTGCCGCACTGTGGTGGGGATCACCATGCCTAAAGCGTCCTAGGATAATAGTGGAAGGGTGGTGGGTGCGGGCTCGCGCTCAGGCCGTCTGGACCGCCGAGTCGGTCGGCTGCTCGGGCACCGACTGCGCCGCCGCGTGGCCGAACGCCACCAACGACAGCAGCAGATCGTGCTGCATCCTCGCCGGCATCCGATCCAGCACCGCCTGCACCGCCCGCTGCCGGCGCTCGGCCAGCTCCCCCAGCAGCGTCAGCGCCGCGGGGGTCGGCACCAACCGCACCTCGCGCCGGTCGCGGGGATCGGCCATCCGACGCAGCAGCCCGGTCGCCTCCAGCCGGTCGCAGAGGCGGCTCGCCGACGACGGCACCACGTCCAGCAGCTCCGCCAACGCGTTGACATTGGTCTCCGGTCGACTGGTGAGCAGCGTCAGCACCCGCAACTGGGTGGGCGGCACCTGGTGCCGCGCCGCGGCCGAGTCGAGCACGGCGATCAGCGTCCCGGCAGCCGCGTCGATCGCCGCGGCGAGATCCGCAGGTCGCTCCACGTGATGTCCCCTGCCGTTGTCGCGCTGCTGCCCGCCAGACGGGTTGACCGGGACCATCACCTACTGTCCCGCCCACGCGGACCGTGCCAGTCCAGACACACCACGACGGCGTCGTCGCGCAGGTCGGAGTCCGCATGGTAAGCGTGCAGCTCGCGCATCACCGTACCAACCGCCTCGGTCGCCGGCTGCAACCGTGTGGCGCGCAGCGAACGGGCCATCATCCGCTCCCCGTACGGCTCCCGGCCCGGCGGCTCGGCGGCCCACACCCCGTCGCTGACCACAACGAGGCGGTCACCCGGCGCCAGGTCCAACTCCTGCACCTCGTACCGGGTCTCGGCGAACATCCCCAGCGGCAACTGCTGGTCCAGCTTGATCGACTCCACAGTGGCCCCGCGCATCCGCAGCAGGTGCGGGGAGCCCGCGTCGACCGCCCGCGCCCGGCCGGTGCGCGTGTCCACCTCGAGCAGCAGGGTGGCCACGTACCGGCGGCCCCGGTGCTGGTAGAAGACCGTGTCCGAGGCGAGTTCGGCCTGTTCGGCAAGGCCGCCACCGGAGCGACGCGCGTTGCGCATCGCGTTGACCGTCACGGCGGTCAGCATCGACGCGGCCAGACCACTGCCCTCGCCGTTGAGCGCCGTCACTGTGAGACGGTCGCCGTCGAGAGACCAGTCGAAATGGTCCCCACCCACCGTGTACGCCGGCTCCAGTTGACCGGCCAGCTGAAACGCCTGGTTGGCGACGCTGCGACCGGGCAGCAGATCCCACTGCATCTCGGCCGCCATCGTCAGTCGCTCACGGCGGCGGGCCCGCCGGTACCTGTCGGTCCCCCGGTCCGCCGCACGCATCGCGACCGCGAGCGCGGCGGCGATGTCGGTCGCCTGCCCGGTAACCGTCGGATTCGGTACGGCGGGAAGCTCGACCAACAGCACGCCCAACCGCTCCCCCCACACCGTCAACGGCAGGTAGAGCCGGCAGGGGCCCTCACCGGCGGCGTCGCGGACCGGTTGCTGGCTGCTGAAGCACCGCTGCGCCACGGTGTGGCAGGCCAGAAACCCGGCCGCCGGCAGGTCCGGGTCCAGCAGCGGCCAGAGGCCGCTGATCCGGTAGTCAGCCACGAACACGTCGGTGCGCAGCGCGCCAAGCGTCGACCGGATCGCCTGGTCCGCCGCCTCGGCCAACTGGTCGGGCGGGGCCTCGCGCAGCGCGCGCGACACCACGTCCGGCGGGTCCACCATTGTCGTCCTCTCCAGAAGCTTGCTGTAGGGCAAGCATCATACGGACACCCCGAGGCGGCGAATCCCCGCGGTCAGTCGGCGTCACGGGTCGCGAGCACACAGTGGAACGCGTCGGGCACCCGCGCCGGCGGACCCGTCGGCCGCCACCGCGCGACCGGCACGATCCCGTCCGCCGTCGGCGCCCAGCGACCCAGCAGCGGCGCGAACGTCGACGGCTGGCGCATCCGAAACTGTGGCCCCATCATCGCCAGCGCCTGCGGGTGACCCGCCAACTCCTCGGTGTCGAAGTCCAGGACGAGCAGGCTGCCCGGCGCCGCGGCGGCGTACAGCTCGTCGAGCGTGCGGGTCAGCGTAGCGTCATCGAGGAACGCGGCGAGCCCAAGAAAGACCACCCCGACCGGCCGACGGCCCCAGCCCGGCACGAACCGGCGCAGCTGCGCCGGGTCGATGGTGCCGATGTCTGTCGCGTCACCGAAGCCGTAGCCGGCCCGGTCGCTGCCGGCGAGGATGCTCTGCCCCAACCGGATGGTCACCGGGTCGACGTCGGTGTAGAGCACCGTCGCGTCGGTGGCGACCTCGTGCACGTTGCCCATCGTGGGCACCCCGGCACCGAACACCAGGAAGCCATCCACGCCGTGGGCGAGAGTGGCCCGCACCGCCCGCCCCAGGAACGCCCGCAGCTCCCGGAACACCGGCGCGCACGGTCCGTACGCCTGCTCGAACGCGCTCGCGGCGGCCACGTCGACCGGGAAGTGGTGCTCCCCACCGAGCCAGAAGTCGATCATCCGGCCGGTGCCCGGTTGGTCCGGTTCACCCATCGACGATTCTCCCTCCCGGACCAGTGGTCGCCAGCGTACCGACCCCGACGCGCTCGGCGGTATCGCGACGCGGAGACGCTGCCGCCCGCGATACTGGCCCCGAGCGGAAGGTGGGCGGTGAACTCGGCGAACAACGCGGCGGTGGTGGTCGGCGTGGACGGCTCGCAGCCGGCCCTGCGCGCCGTACGCCTGGCCGCCACGGAGGCGGCGCTCCGACGTCGGCCCCTGCGGGTCGTGCACGGGTTCATCTGGCCGCTGCTGCACGTGCCGGTCTCCCCCGCCCCGGACGCGCCGCCCGGCGGTGGGCTGCGCCATCGGGCCGAGGAGTTGGTCCAGGCCGCGGTGGCCGAGGCCGAGGCGACAGCACCGGGGCTGTCGGTCGCCGGTGAGATCATCGACGGTGAGGCCGCCGCGGTGCTGGTGGGCGAGTCACCGACCGCCGCGCTCATCGTGCTCGGCGACCGGGGGCTGGGTGGCTTCTCGGGGCTCGTGGTCGGCTCGGTCGCGGTGCAGGTCGCCACGTACGCCGACTGCCCGGTGCTGGTGGCCCGCGGGGCGCAACGGCCCGACGAGCCGGTGTTGGTCGCGGTGGACGGCTCGCCGGCCTCCCGGCTGGCGGCCGACTTCGCGGCCGAGACGGCCGTGGCGCGCGGCGTGCCGCTGGTGGCCGTGCACGCCTACCGGCATCCGGGCAGCAGTGGCCCCGGCGACATGCAACCCCTGGTGTACGACGAGGCGACGCTGCACGGCGAGCGGGAGCGCATGCTCGCCGAGTGGTTGACCGGGCTCACCGAGCACCACCGGGAGCTGCGGTTGACCTGTCGGGCGGTCCGCGGCCGGACCGGCGCCGTGCTGGCCGAGGCGTCCGAGGCCGCGCAACTGGCGGTGGTGGGCGGGCAGGGGCGCGGCGAGGTGACAGGGTTGCTGCTGGGGTCGGTGAGCCAGTCGATGCTGCACCACGCCCGGTGCCCGGTCGCCGTGGTCCACGCCCCCGGCTGGGCGCCCGAGGTTGGCCGGCCGCCAGACGGGTAGACGGCCGCGGTACGCCGACGGCGACGAGGACGGCGGATGCCCCGACCGACGAGGGTGCCGCGTGCCCGGACCGCCGACGGCGGCGCATGCCCCGAGCGCCGAAGGCGGCGCAGGAGCCCAGACCCGACGAAGGAGGCACCAGATGCCAGGACCACGGCCGGGCAGTAACGCCTACGACAAGCAGCGGGCGCGGTTGCGCAACGCGATCGACGACTCCGGACGCCGGGTGCCCGACGGTAAGGCCAACCAGGTCGCCAACCGGATCCTCCAGGAGGATCGCGGCCAGCGGGGCGTGGTGCGCGGCGACCGCACGTACGGCCCCAAGAGCGAGCGCGAACCGGGCGACCCGAAGTGAGCAGGGTCGACATTGCCGACGGCGCCATCGCTGGCGCCGTCGGCAGCACCGCGCTGAACGTGGTCAGCTACCTCGACATGGCCCTGCGGGGACGACCGGACAGCGACGTGCCCCAGGAGACCGTCGACCGGCTGGCCGGGATCGCGCACGTCAGTTTGGGCTCCGACGGCCGGGCGGCGAACCGCCGCGCGGGCCTCGGGCCCCTGATCGGCTACGGGCTGGGCATCGCCGCGGGCGTCGCGTTCGCGCTCTACGCCGGTGGTCGCCGCCAGCCGCTGCCGCTGGCCACCGGCCTGCTCGGCGCCGGCGTGATGACGATGACCGACGGGTCGATCACCGTACTCGGGATCAGTGATCCCCGCACGTGGCGGCGCTCCGACTGGATCTCGGACATCATTCCGCACCTCGCGTACGGGCTGACGGCCGCCGCCACCTGGAACAGGTTGCGGCGGCCGTCCGGGCGCACCCGTTAGTTACCGGGTGCCGCTGTCGTCGTCGGCCACCGGCTCACCGGCCGGGCCGTACGGCGACACCTGTCCCTTGGGCACCGGCCGACCCTCGTCACCGCGTGACGAACCGCGGTTGAGTGGATGCCCGGTCGGCGTGGGCCCCTTGCTGTCCTGGCTGGTGGCTCCCTTGGCGTTGCGCCGGAACTCCTCCTGCTGCGGGTTGACCACTGGGTGTCTCCCTCCGGTACGCGGGCGGCATCGACCGCCTCCACCGCCGGCATACCCGTCCGCCCCGGCGGCATTCCGGCGGTGCGACGGCTAGCGGGCCGCGCGGTGGGTACCCCTGCGGGGTGGGCAACGATCGAACGGTGGCGCGGGTTCTGCTGGACCGGCGGGGCAGCACGTACGCCGAGGAGGCCGGCATCCAGCTCGCCGACCGCCCCCGTCCGCTCTACCAGCTGCTGGTGCTGGCCACCCTGCTGAGCACCCGGATCCGGGCGTGCCTGGCGGTGGACGCGGCGCGGGAGCTGTTCGCCGCGGGCTACCGCACGCCGCAGGCGATGGAGGCGGCCAGTTGGCAGGACCGCGTCGACGCGCTGGGTCGGGCCCACTACCGCCGCTACGACGAGCGGACGGCCACCATGCTCGGCACCGGCGCCCGACTGTGCCTGGACCGTTGGCACGGTGACCTGCGCCGACTGCACCGGGAGGCCCGGGGCGACCCGGCCGGGCTGCGCCGCCGCCTCACCGAGTTTCCCGGCATCGGCCCCACCGGCGCGGACATCTACCTGCGTGAGGCTCAGGCGGTCTGGTCGGATGTGCGCCCGTACGCCGACCGTCGGGCCCTCGCCGGGGCGAAGCGGCTGGGTCTGCCGGGCTCCCCGGACGGGTTGGCCGGCCTTGTCGACGAACCGGACTTCGGCCGGCTCGCCTCGGCGCTGGTGCGGGTGGCGCTCGGCGAGGAGTCCGCCGGCGAGGTCAGCCGGGTCGCCGCCCGCTGAGGCGGCTCACTTCACCGTCTTGTCCCCCGGCCGGGTCAGGTGCCACACCAGCAACGCGGCGAGCAACGCCAGGACCACCACTCCGCCGGAGATCCCACGCCCCTCCTCGGGACTACGCCCGGCGCTGCCGAAGTAGATCACCGTGAGGCCGGCCAGCACCGCGACGAACGTCCGCAAACCTCGGTCCTTCACGAATACGCACCGTAGGCCGACCGCATCCGCCCGTGCGGGTGTTCGGTGCCGGTGTCCCCCGACCGGGCGACCCGGTCAGCGCTCGACGGTGAACCCGCGCAGCCGCACGCGCCGCACCGCCCGGTCGGCGACCTCCACCACCTCCAGGGTCAGCCCGGGAAGTCGGACCGTCTCCCCCGGCCTGCCGGGCAGGTGCCGCAGCCGGGCCAACACCAGCCCGGCCACCGTCGTGTAGTCACGCGACAGCGGGAAGCTCAACCGCACCCCCAGGTCGGGCAGGTCGTGCAGCGGAAAGTCACCGGGCACCAGCAGGGACCCGTCCTCCTCCCACAGCACCCCGCGCACATCCCTGTCGGTTTCGTCGTACAACTCGCCGACCACCTCGGCCAGCAGGTCCTCCATGGTGACCATGCCGTCGATCCCGCCGTGCTCGTCGACCACCAGGGCCAGTTGTTGGTGGTCCTGGCGGAGCTGCCGCATCGCGTCGGCGACCGGCAGGGTCACCGGCAGCAGCACCGGCGGGCGCACCCGCTCCCCCACCGGTGCCGTGCCGGCGCGTACCAGGTCGCGGATGTGCACCACCCCGAGCACCTCGTCCAGACCGCCGGGGCCGGTGACCGGAGCGCGCGACCGTCCGGCGGCGGCGAGGCGGCGGACCCCCTCGTCGGCGCTCAGGGTGGCCGGCAGCGTCGTGACCTCCCGGCGGGCCACCAGGATCTCCCGCAACGTCCGGCCGGCGATGTCGAACGCGCCGGTCAGGATCTCCCGCTGTTGCGCCGACAGGCCGCGCTGGCTGGCCAGCATCTCCCGCAGCTCGTCCTCGGTCATCTCCGCGCGGTTGGCTCCCGGGTCGCCGCCGGCCAGCCGCACCACAGTGTCGGTGGCCCGACTGAGCAGCCACACCGCCGGCCGGGACACCCGGGCGAGCAGGTCCAGCGGTCCGGCGCTGAGCAGCGCCCAGCGCTCCGCCCGCTGCATCGCCAGTCGTTTCGGGGCCAACTCACCGAGCACCAGCGTGACGAACGTCAGCAGCACCGTCACCAGCAGCACCGCGGCGGGGCGGGCCACGCCGCCGAGGAAGCCCAACGGCCCGACCAACGGCCCGGCCAGCGACACCGCGGCCGCCGCCGAGGCGAGGAAACCGGCAAGGGTGATGCCGAGCTGGATGGTCGCCAGATAGCGGTTGGGATCGCGGGACAGCCGCACCAGCCGCTCACCGGCGCCGCCCCGCCGACCCAGCCGCCGCAACTGCCCCTCGCGCAGCGTCACCAACGCCATCTCGCTGCCGGAGAGCGCGGCGTTGACAAGCACCAGCACCGCCACCAGCGCCAACTGCACGAGCTGACCGCCCATCGCGCACCCCCGTCCGCCGCCTCAGGTCACTCAACCGCAGCGGGGCCGGCTCCGGGTCCGGTTTACGCCCGCGCCACCGCTCAGTCGACCTCCAGGTCGTCAAGACCACTCAGTCGACCTCCAGGTCGTCAAGCGAGATGGCGTGGGTCATCAACCAGCGGGCCAGCGCCGACATGCCGAACAGCCAGAGCGGCACGGACTCGGTGGGGCCGTTGGTGGCGTAGATGGCGAACCGCAGATCCGGCGCCCGGTACGCCTCGATCCGCCACCGGTGCTGCCGGTCCCGCCAGACCGCCGAAGGGTCCATGGCGTCACCGTAGGTGACCACCACCGCCCCGGGGGCCGGTTAGCGCCGCACCACCGGCTCGGAGGGGCGGGGCTCAGGTGACGACGATCCGGGCGTCGTCGGGCAGTCGGCGGGTCGCGCCGCGCCGGTCCAGCAACTCCAGCAGCGGCACCGCCACCCGCCGGGTGGTGTCCAACGCCTGCCGCGCCGCGGAGAGGGTGAACGGCTGCGGCAGCCCGGCCAGCACCCGGACCGCGCCGTCGAGCGCGTCGGGCAGCAGCACCACGTTGTCGGCCAACCGCAGCAGCGCGCCGGCCCGCACCGCGGCGCCGATCTCCCGGGGGCCCAGACCCAGGTCGACGAGACGGTCCGCCTCGGGAGCCCGGAACGGGCGGTCGCCGTACTCTTCGCGGACCCGCCGCACGGCCCGCGCCACCGGCTCGGGCAACCCGTCGGCGGCGCCCGCCGCCCCGACCCGACCGGCGTGCACACGCAGCGGCGGCCGGACCAGCGCCTCGACGAGCACCCGGTCGGGCAGGGCGAGGCGCTGGCGCAGCGCGTCCACCGGCATCCCCGGCTCCAACGGGTGCTCCCGCACGTAGCGGGCGACCTCCTCGGTGACCTGGTCGCCGAGCCGCCGCCAGTGCTCGGGGTCGGCCAGCCAGTCACCGGCCACCGGCGCGACGTGCACCGGCACGCCCATCCGCAGCAGCGCACCGGCCCGGACCAGTCGGCGGCGGCGCAGCTCACCGACCAGGTCGGGTCGACCGTCCAGCTCGGCGAGGACCTGCGCGCGGGCCACCGCGGCCCCTCGGCGGGCCAGCGGCGGCGGCGCCACGTCCAGCACCCGCACCCCGCCGGTCACGTGGTGCCGGCCCGGGTCACGCAGCAGCGCCCGGTCGCCAACCAGCAGCGGCAGCGGGCGGGACAGGCGCAGCCGTACGGTGTCCACACCGAGCGGTCGCACCCGGACCGGCACCGCCGCGGATCCGACGTGCAGGGTGAGGGTGGCCGGCAGGTCGGCGGCCGGGTCGCCGGTGAGGCGGACGTCGATCAGGTCGGTGTGCGCGAACCGGCCCGGGGTGAGCAGCGCGTCACCTCGACCGAGCTGGTCGCGGGAGGTGCCGCGCAGGTTGACCGCCACCCGGGCCACCGCGGCGGCCTCCGGGTGGGCCTCGCCGAGCGAGTGCAGGCCACGGACCCGGACCGGTTCGTCGGCCCCGGCCAGCTCCAGCGTGTCGCCCACCCGCAGCCGACCGGCGCCGAGGGTGCCGGTGACGACGGTGCCGCTGCCCCGCACGGTGAAGCTGCGGTCGATCCAGAGCCGGACCGGGTCGTCCAGCATCGGCGGCGGCAGGCGGGTGGCGAGCCGGTCCAGGGCGGCCCGTAGCTCCGGCAGACCCGCGCCGGTCCGACCGCTGACCGCGACCGCCTGCACCGCGCCGAGACTCGTCGCGCCGATCTCGGCGCGGGCGCGGGCCGTCGCCGGCCCCGGATCGGCCAGGTCCGCGCGGGTCACCGCCAGCAGGCCGTACGCGACACCGAGCGCGTCGAGCGCCGCCAGGTGCTCGGCCGACTGCGGCATCCAGCCCTCGTCGGCGGCTACCACGATCAGTGCCGCCGGCACCGGGCCGACACCGGCGAGCATGTTCGGCACGAACCGTTCGTGCCCGGGTACGTCGACGAAGGCGACGGTGCCGCCGGACGGCAGCGTCGTCCAGGCGAAGCCCAGGTCGATGGTCATGCCCCGGCGGCGTTCCTCGGCCCACCTGTCGGGTTCCATCCCGGTCAACGCCCGGACCAGTGTCGACTTGCCGTGGTCGACGTGCCCGGCGGTCGCGACGACGAACACGCTCAGTCGTCCCCGGGTACGCGCAGCACGGCCGCGCGGACCGCCTCGTCGGCGTCGGCGGGCACACAGCGCAGGTCGAGCAGGAGCCGACCGCGCACCACCCGGCCGAGGACCGGCTGTTCTCCGGTGCGCAGCGGCGCCGCGTACCGCTCGGGCAGGCTCAGCGCCCACGAGTCCAACTCGACACCGGGGGCGCCGCCCCCGCCGACCACCGCGAGGGCCGGCACCACCTCCGCCTTGCGACCGTCCGCGCCGAGCCGGTCGCGCAGCCGCTCCACCCGTCGGCGCAGCACGGCCGGGTCGGCGTGCAGGGCCGCCCGGGTGGGGGTGGCCGGTTGGTGCAGGGTGGCGGCCAGCGCGGCCAGGGTGAGCTTGTCCACCCGCAACGCCCGGGCCAGCGGGTGGCGGCGCAGTCGGTCGATCAGCGCGACGTCGCCGAGCAGCAGCCCCGCCTGCGGGCCGCCGAGCAGCTTGTCGCCGCTGGCGGTGACAAGCGCGGCGCCGGCGCGCAGTGTGCTCGTCGCGTCCGGTTCGTCGGGCAACAGCGCATCCTCGGTGAGCAGACCGGAGCCGATGTCGGCGACCACTGGCACGCCGAGGGTGGCCAGGTCACGCACACCGGTGGCCGAGGTGAAGCCGGTGATCTGGAAATTCGACGGGTGCACCTTGAGCACGAAGCCGGTCTGCGGGCCGAGCGCCGCGGCGTAGTCCGCGAGCCTGGTGCGGTTGGTGGTGCCCACCTCCCGCAGTCGCGCGCCGGTGCTCTCCAGCAGGTCGGGCAGGCGGAAGCCGTCGCCGATCTCGACCAGCTCGCCCCGACTGACCACGATCTCCCGGCCGGCGGCCAGCGCGGTGGCGGCCAGCACCAGCGCGGCGGCGCCGTTGTTGACCACGTGCACGGCCCCCGCGTCGGGCACGGCGGCGGCCAGGGCGTCGAGCGCGTTCCGGCCCCGGCGGGCCCGCCGACCGGTGCCCAGGTCCAACTCGACGTCGGTGTGCCCGGCGGCGGCCACCACCGCGGCGAGGGCGGCCGGTGACAGTGGCGCCCGACCCAGGTTGGTGTGCAGCACGACGCCCGTGGCGTTGAGCACCACGCGGGGGCCGGGCGCGGGCAACGCGGCGAGCGCGGCGTCTCGTACCTCGTCGGGGTTGATCTCGCCACGGCGGGCCCGGTCCTGCGCGCGCACGACGACCGCCTTGACCTGGTCGCGGCCCAACGTCGCGGTGGCCGCGGCCAACAGCGGGTCGGCGAGCAGCGTGTCGGTGCGCGGCACCCGACGTCGCGGGTCCACCGGCCCGTCGCCCATCGCGTCATCTCCTGCGAGCGGTTTGGCGGAGACGGACGGGAATCGAACCCGCCTGGCCCGGGTCCCGGACCACTCCGGTTTTGAAGACCGGGAGGGGCACCAGCCTCCTGAACGCCTCCACCGGACATTCGATCACACCGCCGGCGGGTCCGCCCGATCAGCTGGAAGATCCATGCCGGCCCGCCGGTCGTCGACCCGCGCACGCTGCGGCACCACCGTGTACCGGGGGTCCCGTGCGGAGGCGACACCACCATAGAAGATGCCGAACCGGGTCAGCACCGACGCCGCCAGCAGCGCGGTCCCCGACAGCGCCCCGAGCACCCGACTGCGCCGACCGAGCAGGGCACCGGCGACCCCACCGGCGGTCAGCAACCGGCCGGCGCGCAGCAGCCGACCGGGCCGACCCAACCGGTAGGGCTCGCTGAGCAGGCCGAGGCGGGTCTCCACCCGATGCGCGCCGTACAACTCCAGGGCCGCGCCGGCCACCGCCATCCGCCGGGCCGGCCCCGCCTGCGCCGGTGGCGCGGCGAGCAGACCCACGCCCGCGCCGCTGGCCAGGGCGCTGCCCGCGAAGATGACAGGCAACTCGGGGTACGCCTCGTGCCACGACGGCACCGCCGTGTCGGCCAGCAACACCCCGGTGTACGTGGCAAGCGCCGGCGCGGTGCCTGCGGCGAGCAGCCCGGCGGCGTGCCCGAGCGGCGGCAACACCCTGCCGGCCAGCCCGAGCGGACCGTGGCGGGGCAGCACACCGGCCGCCTCGGCGATCGCGGCCACACCCGCCGCCGGCCCGTACGCGGTGAGGATCCAGGTGCCCATCGACATCGGCGAGGTCGGCTTGGCCACCCGCAGCATGTGGTGGAACCGCGCCGGCCGGCCCAGGTCCCTGATCAGGAAGACGGCGCTGGCGCTGACGGCGACCACCGCGGTGACCCGACCGGCACGTCGCAACGCCGGCCGCCCGGTGAGCTGCCCACCCGCGGCGAGCAGCGACGAGCCGGCGGCCAACCCACCGGTGAACAGGTACGCCGCGATGTCCCACTTCCAGACCGGCGCCTTGAGGATGGGCCGACCGTAGTACGACGTGAACTCGGCCTCCGGCACCCGCAGTTCCTCGCCGCCGCCTCTGCGCCGCCCACCCCGCCGGCCGGAGGCTCCGCCGCTTCGGCGCACCGTCACCTCGCCCCGGCGGCTGCCGGTGGCACCGTCACCGCTGGCGGTGTCCCCGTCGCCCGGGTGGTCGGCACCGCTCGCGGCGCTGGGGCGTTCGTCGCTCGCCTGTGGTCGGTCGCCGCCCTCGGCGGCGAGCCGCTCCCGGAAGCGACGGAACCGGTCGCCCACGGGGCGCGGTGGGGTCATGAGGAACCTCCGACGAACGCGGCGACGGTCGCCGCCGCCATGGTGAGGGCGGCGAGGCCGGCGCGTTTCCACATGGCCGGCAGGTCCCGGGTCGTCACCACCGGGTCCGGTGGCAGCCCGTACACCTCGGG
>NZ_JBEZCZ010000033.1:0-86164 GCF_040647875.1 Micromonospora sp. NPDC049230 | reverse complement strand
GCCCGGGGGGGGCGGGCGCGCCTGGGGGGTGTCACACCCCCGGGGCGGCGGGGGCCCCCCCCCGGGGGGCCGCGGCAACAGCCGCGGCCCCCGTCTTCGTTTTGGCTTTAGTGCTTGTCTTGGTCTGGGTGTGCGAAGTTGAGGTGCTCCGGGGGCAGCGGGAAGGTCACGTCGTCACCGAACGGTGACGGCGCGGCCGCCCGGTCGAACGTGAGCTCGGTCAGCGGCAGCTTGCCCCGGTCGTCGACCGCCGGAGCGGTCGGGTGAGGCACCTCCCGGTCCCAGTTCACGCCGCTCTGCGCCTGCGCCTCGGCCCGCGAGTCGTGGGAACCACCCGCGTGCGAGTGCACCCCACCACGGGCGGAGCCCGGCGTCGCCGAGCCCGAACGGGCGGTGGTCACGCTGGTCTGGGGCGTCTCGCCCCGACGGAAGATCTTGCTACCAAGCCACACAAGGGGATCGTACCTGCGGTCGACGACCCGTTCCTTCATGGGGATGATCCCGTTGTCAGTGATCTTGATGTGCTCGGGGCAGACCTCGGTGCAGCACTTGGTGATGTTGCAGAAGCCGAGGCCCTGTTCGGCCTGCGCGTACTCCTTGCGGTCGGTCCGGGCGTCCAGCGGGTGCATGTCCAGCTCGGCCGCCCGGATGAAGTACCGCGGGCCGGAGAACGCCTGCTTGTTCTCCTCGTGGTCGCGGATCACGTGGCAGACCGTCTGGCACAGGAAGCACTCGATGCACTTGCGGAACTCCTGCGAGCGTTCGACGTCGACCTGCTGCATCCGGTAGTCACCCGGGGCCACGTCCGCCGGCGGGGCGAACGCCGGAGTCTCCCGTGCCTTCTCGTAGTTGAACGAGACGTCGGTGACCAGGTCCCGGATGACCGGGAAGGTCCGCAGCGGGGTGACAGTGACGGTCTCCTCGTCACCGAAGGTCGACATCCGGGTCATGCAGCCCAGCCGCGGCTTGCCGTTGATCTCCATGGAGCAGGAGCCGCACTTGCCGGCCTTGCAGTTCCACCGGCAGGCCAGGTCGGGCGCGTCGGTGGCCTGGAGGCGGTGGATGACGTCGAGGACGACCTCGCCCTCGTTCACCTCGACCATGTAGTCCTGGAGGTCCCCGCCGGTCTCGTCACCCCGCCAGATCCGGAACTGACGCTTCGCGCTCATCGGTTGTCCGCCTCTCCAGCGTCGGCGACGAGGGCGTCGAAGTCGGCGAGCTCCTCGTCGGTGAGGTACTTGGCCAGCTCGGCCCGGTCGAAGAGGCCGATCAGCTCCGGCCGCATCTTCGGCAGCGGCTTGCGGGTCAGGCGTACGGCGTCGCCGTCCAGCGAGCAGACCAGGTTGACCTGCCGCCACTTCGGCTCCATCGCCGGATAGTCCTCCCGGGTGTGCCCGCCGCGCGACTCCTGCCGCTCCAGCGCCGCCTTCGCTGTGCACTCCGAGACGACAAGCATGTTGCGCAGGTCCAGCGCCAGGTGCCAGCCCGGGTTGTAGCGCCGGCCGCCGAACGCGCTCACCTTGGCGACCCGCTCGCGCAGCTCGGCCAGCCTGCCCAACGCGTCGGCCAGCTCGCCCTCGCGCCGGATGATGCCGACCAGATCCCCCATGACGACCTGGAGGTCCTGCTGGAGGGTGTACGGGCTCTCGCCGGTGTCCCGTTGCAGCGGGGCCAGGGCGGTCTCCACGGCGGCCTCGACAGCGTCCACCGCCACCTTCGGGCGGGCGGCCAGCCCGTCGGCGTAGCTGGCCGCGTGCCCGCCCGCCCGCTTGCCGAAGACCAGCAGGTCGGACAGCGAGTTGCCGCCCAACCGGTTGGAGCCGTGCATGCCGCCGGAAACCTCGCCGGCCGCGAACAGCCCGCGTACGTGGCCGAAGGCGGCACCCGAGTCCGGGTCGACCTCCACGCCGCCCATCACGTAGTGGCAGGTCGGCCCGACCTCCATCGGCTCCGCGGTGATGTCGACATCGGCCAGCTCCTTGAACTGGTGGTACATCGACGGCAGCCGCCGGCGGATCTCGTCGGCCGAACGCCGGCTCGCGATGTCCAGGAAGACACCGCCGGCGGGGGAGCCCCGACCGGCCTTGACCTCACTGTTGATCGCGCGGGCCACCTCGTCGCGGGGCAGCAGCTCCGGCGGACGCCTGTTGTTGTCCGGGTCGGTGTACCAGCGGTCCGCCTCCTCCTCGGTCTCCGCGTACTGCTTGCGAAAGACGTCGGGGACGTAGTCGAACATGAACCGCTTGCCCTCGGAGTTCTTCAGGACGCCACCGTCACCACGCACCGACTCGGTGACCAGGATGCCCTTCACCGAGGGCGGCCAGACCATGCCGGTCGGGTGGAACTGGAGGAACTCCATGTTGATCAGCGTCGCCCCGGCGCGCAGCGCCAACGCGTGCCCATCCCCGGTGTACTCCCAGGAGTTCGAGGTGACCTTGTAGGAGCGTCCGACACCACCGGTGGCCAACACGACGGCCGGCGCCTCGAAGAGGATGAACTCCCCGGACTCGCGGTAGTAGCCGAACGCGCCGGCCACCCGGTCACCGTCGAGTAGCAGCTCCGTGATGGTGGTCTCGGAGAACACCCTGATCCGGGCGTCGTACGAGCCGAACTCCCGCTGGTCCTCCTGCTGGAGCGACACGATCTTCTGCTGGAGGGTGCGGATCAGCTCCAGGCCGGTCCGGTCGCCCACGTGCGCCAGGCGCGGGTACTCGTGGCCGCCGAAGTTGCGCTGCGAGATCTTGCCGTCCTTCGTGCGGTCGAAGAGCGCGCCGTACGTCTCCAGCTCCCAGATCCGCTGCGGCGACTCCTTCGCGTGCAGCTCGGCCATCCGGAAGTTGTTGAGGAACTTGCCGCCGCGCATGGTGTCGCGGAAGTGCACCTGCCAGTTGTCGCGGCTGTTCACGTTGCCCATGGCGGCTGCCGCGCCGCCCTCGGCCATCACCGTGTGCGCCTTGCCGAAGAGCGACTTGGAGATGATCGCGGTCTTCTTGCCGGCGAGCCGGGCCTCGATCGCCGCGCGCAGACCGGCGCCGCCGGCCCCGATGACGACGACGTCGTAGTGGTGTCGTTCGATGCGAGTGGTAGTGGTCATGTCAGGGGCCCTTTAGTTGATGAACCGCAGGTCGGAGAACCACTCAGCCGCGAGCGCCATGATGTAGAAGTCGGCGAGCGCCAGGGTGCCGAGGGTGATCCAGGCGAGCTGCATGTGCCGGACGTTCAACGCCGAGACGAACGTCCAGGCCTTGTACCGCACCGGGTGCTTGGAGAAGTGCTTGAGCCGGCCACCGATGATGTGCCGGCACGAGTGGCAGGAGATCGTGTACGCCCAGAGCGCCACCACGTTGACCAGAAGGATGATGTTGCCCAGCCCGAAGCCGAAACCCTTCGGCGAGTGGAAGGCGAGGATCGCGTCCCAGGTGTTGATCAGCGAGATGATCGCGGCGGCGTAGAAGAAGTAGCGGTGCAGGTTCTGACCGAGCAGCGGGAAGCGGGTCTCACCGGCGTACTCCTTGTGGCCGTCCGGGACGGCGCAGGCCGGCGGCGACAGCCAGAACGACCGGTAGTAGGCCTTGCGGTAGTAGTAGCAGGTGAGCCGGAACAACAGCAGGAACGGCAGGGTCAGCGCGGCATCCGGAATGACCCACCAGCCGGGCAGGAACCGGCCGAAGTGCGAGGCTGCCTCGACGCACCTGTCGGTCACGCACGGGGAGTAGAACGGGGTCAGGTAGTGGTACGCGTCGACCCAGTAGTTGTCATGCTGGAAAACCCGGACCGTCGCGTACGCGACCCAGGCGCTGAGCCCGATCACGGTGATCAGCGGAGCGAACCACCAGCGGTCGGTACGCAACGTCTTCGCCGCGATGGCGGCGCGCGCCCGCGCTTTCCGCGGCCTCGTTGCCGTTGAAGTCATTCGACTCGTCTCCTCGACGGGCCCGTACGGGCGGGCTGATCTTTCTCCGGTCGGCACGCGGACCGGCGAACCCGCACCCGCTGCCACGTCAAGCGCACACCAACGACCACGCCGGATCGACCGACGCAGCTAAGTGACACACGTTACGCCGATCTCCGCGAGCCGTCCGCGCAAGGGAGTGTCCCGTGTGTCTGGCCTGCGGAAAAGCCGGGCGGCGCCGGTAGGGGACGTCACCCGGAAGCGCCTCCGGTGAAGTGCCAGGACGCCAGTCGCAGCGAGGGTGCGGCCCACCACGCACCGTCCACCCGATCCGGTTGGCGCACCGCCCGCGCGCCCAGCCCGAGCACGGCACCGGGGCCGAGCGCCCGCGGGTAGGACTCGGTGAACCGCAGGTCGCGCACCGCACGCACGACAGCGCCGTCCTCGATGAGCCACACACCGTTGCGGGTCAACCCGGTGACGACGAGGCTCTTCGGGTCGAGCACCCTCGTGTACCACAGGTCGGTGACCAGCAACCCCCGCCGTACGTCGGTGACCAGCGCGGCGGTGTCCGCGTCGACGACCGCTCCGGCCGCCGTGCCGGTGGTGCTCCGGCCGGTCGCGCTGGCCGGGCCGGCCAGCGCGCCGGAGAGGCGCAGGTTACGGGCCATCGGGCCCCAGGTGGCGCCACCGGCGACCGCGTGCCCTGTCGACTCCGCGCCCGCCGCGGCGGCGGTTCGCCTGTCGTGCGCCACCGCCCGGGTGGTGCCCGACTCGACAAGGGTCAGCGCCCGTCGACCGGTGCCCTCCGCGTCGAACGGCAACCCCGACGCGCCCAACGGGTCGTCCACCACTGTCACCGCCCGGTCGAACTGGGCCACCCCCGGCTCGGCGAACGACTGCCGCTCGGCGTACCGCTTGCCGTTGAAGCCGTACCAGGAGAGGTTCTGTAACAGGTCCGCCACCGCGGCCGGCTCGAACACCACCTCGTAGTGCCCCGGTGGCAACTCGACCGGGTCGGCCGCCGCCCGGGCCTTCGCCGCCGCCTGCGCGCCCAACTCGGCGCCGTCGAGGTCGGCGAGCCGGTGGGCGTGGCGTCGGGCCACCCCGTCCGCGCCGTCGCGACGCGCGATGCCGTCCATCGCCGCCTCCGCCGAGCGGCCGTACGACGTGTGCCCGGCCGAGTTGGCGAACGCCGACGAACGGTGCGCGGTACGGCAGTAACCGGCCGAGCTGAGGCCCCCGGCGGCGGCCACGAAAGCGCCGACCCGGTCGGCCCGCTGATCCGGCTCCGCGTGGGCGGTGGCCTCGTCGACCTCCGGTGCGTCCGGCGTGGGTGTCGGCGGGGTCAGCCCCGGCCAGCCCGGGTCGGGCGGGCAGAGCCGGGCCGCCGCCAGGGTGCGCTCCACCAGGGCGCTCAACCCGTCGGCGGTGACCACGCTGCCGCTGCCGGCGGCGGTCCGACCGTCCACGTGCACCCGCAACCGGACCCCGACGGTCGACTCGGCGACGTTCTGGTGGATGGCCGAGTTGGCGAACCGGGTCAACGCCAAGTCCGCCCGCGTCACCACCGCCTCGGCCTGCGCGGTCGGCCCGCCCAGGCGACGCACCAACTCCACGACCTGCCCTGCCAGCTCCGGCTCACTCCTCGCGCTCACGCTGGGCCACCTTTCGTTCGCGACTGCGGGGCTCGCAAAACCGGCTCACTCCTCGCGCTCACGCTGGGCCACCTTTCGTTCGTGACTGCGGGGCTCGCAAAACCGGCTCACTCCTCGCGCTCACGCTGGGCCACCTTTCGTTCGCGACTGCGGGGCTCGCAAAACCGGCTCACTCCTCGCGCTCACGCGGACACCCCCACCCGGACGTTGCGGAACCGGGCCGGCGCGGCCGGGTGGCCGGTGTGGCCGATCTGGCCGGGCTGGCCCTTGCCGCAGTTGGGCGTGCCCCAGGAAACCGTCTCGCCGGAGAGCATGTCCATCGAGCGCCAGAAGAGCGGGCCGATCCCGGTGTACGTGGGATTGCGTAGCATCCGCCCCCGCCGACCCTTCTTGATCTCCCAGCCGACCTCGCACCCGAACTGGAAGTTGAGCCGTTTGTCGTCGATCGACCAGGACCTGTTGAGGTCCATCAGCACGCCCTCGTCGGTCGCCGCGATGATCTCCTCCAGGGTGTGCGGGCCGGGTTCCAGGCCGACGTTCGTCATCCGCACCATCGGCAGCCGGGCCCACCCGTCGGCCCGTACGCTGCCGCCGTAGTCGAGGCTGGCCATCGCGGCCGAGTCCCGGCCGGCGAGCACACCCACCCAGCGACCGTCGCGGACCGCGTCCCGCCTGACCGCCGGCGAGCCCTCGTCGTCGAAGCCGAAGCTGCCCAGCGCGCCCGGGATCGTCGGGTCGATGGTGATGTTCATCAGCTCGGAGCCGTAGCGCAGCGACCCGAGCTGGGCCAGGTCCAGCCAGGACGTGCCGGCGAACGCCGCCTCCCAGCCGAGGATCCGGTCCAGCTCGATGGCGTGCCCGACCGACTCGTGGATCTGGAGGGCCAACTGCTCGCCGCCGAGGATCAGATCGGTCTCGCCGGCCGGGCACAGCGGCGCGGTGAGCAGCGCCCGGGACTCATCGGCGATCTGTGCGGCGTGAGCGGCCAGGTCGAGCGACTCGACAAGCTCCCAGCCGGTGGTGCCGTACTGCCCCCGGTAACTCGGCCAGGACCGGCGCTGCGTCTCGCCGTCGCCGATCGAGGTGGCGGAGATGCCGCCGCCGCACTCGCGGATCCGCTGGTCGATCCGGTGGCCCTCGCTGGAGACGAACCACTTCGTGGTGTCCCAGATTTGGTACAGGCCCTCGGCCAGGTCCGCGCCGTGTTCGGCCATCGTGCGGGTCGCGCCGACCAGCAGGTCGCCCTTGTCGGACAGGGGCACCCCGAGGGGGTCGATCTCGCAGCCGGAGGCCCAGGTCGCGGTGACCGCCTCCGCCGGCACCAGGTCGACAGGTGGGCCCGGCACGCGCCCGCTCGCCATGGCGGTCCGCGTGGCGCGCCGGCCGGCGTCGCGGGCGGCGGCGTCGGAGAGATCGGGTACGGCGTGGAAGCCCCAACTCGCACCGACGAGCGCCCGGACACCGAGCCCGATGCTCTCGTCCTGGGTCAGCTCTTCCACGTCGCCGTTGCGCGCGCTCATCGACTCGTAGCGGCGGTGCATCACCCGCGCGTCGGCGTACCGCGCTCCCGCGTCGAGGGCGGCCTGGACGGCGGCGGTGGCCGCGTCGAACTCGGTCATGCGACCGACCCTAGGCCAGCCGACCGACACCCGTCAGGGGACGAGGTCTTCCGGCCGGATGGTGGCCCGCACCGGCTCCGCCAGCTCCAACACCTCGCCGGCCCTGGTCACCGACCGCTCGACGTAGTGGGAACCCTGTCGCTGACAGAGGTGCACGGTCAGGGGCTCCTGCTCAACGAGCAGATACCACTCGATGCCGGCCTCGCCGTACAGGTGCGGCTTCAACACCCGATCGATGACGGCGGTGTGCGGTGCGGTGATCTCGCAAGCCAGCAGGACCGCTCCCGCCGGCACGCAGTCCGCCGCGAGATTCAACTCCGCCGTCACCACGAGGTCGGGGTTGAGGATCCGCGTGGCGTTCAGCCACAGGTTGATGACCGAACTCAGTGTCAATCTCGCCGATCATGGAGTTGTGGTGGGTAACAGAACGCCCGTAAAACCCCCAAAGTCGGCACCACAACTCCATGATCGCCAAGCCGGGCCCAGCCTGCTCCCGATCGGGCACTTCCTGTCCCGGGTTGACCCTCCGGCTACAGCCCTAACGCAACGGTGTTGTCGTGGATGTAGTGGTAACGGCACGTCGGTGATGCCACTACACCCTGGTTCGAGCGCGATCTTGGCCTCGGCCGGCCCCAACCCCACCACGCGGTCTCTCGGGGACGGTGTTCGTCGTCAAGATCCGCGCAATATCAGGGTTGTTGCTGCTTCCAGCGCGCCGGAGGCAGCAACAGCGGGGAAGTTGCGTAGATCTTGGCGCGGGGCGCGGGATGAACGGGCGTGGATGCCGAGGTGACGGGGGTGCGGGGCCGATGCCGACTCGTTACGCTCGGGCCCGCTGACACGCGCCCACTTTGTAGCTTATTTTCACCCTCGGGACTTTCCTGTAAGTTCTCTTCGTCACAGAGGGAGGCGGCCGTGGAAAGCTCGGAACCGGTGCCGTCCGGGGAGCCGGACCGCCCCGCCGTGCCGGCGCAGCGCTCCGACCAGGACGCCTACCTGCGGGTGAGTGACCTGCGGGTCCGGTTCGACACCGAGGACGGCGTGGTGCGCGCTGTCGACGGGGTGTCGTTCGCCGTGGAGCGGGGCCGCACGCTCGGCATCGTGGGCGAGTCGGGCTCCGGCAAGAGCGTCACCTCGCTGGCCATCCTCGGCCTGCACGATCCGAAACGGACCACCATCACCGGGGAGATCTCCGTCGGCGGCCGGCAGGTGGTCGGCCTCGCCGACGAGGAGGTACGCCGGCTGCGTGGCCGGGACATGGCGATGATCTTCCAGGATCCACTGTCGGCGCTGCACCCGTACTACACGGTGGGCCGGCAGATCGCCGAGGCGTACCGGGTGCACCACCCGAAGGCCAGCCGGCGCGAGGCCCGCCAGCGGGCTGTGGACATGCTGGACCGGGTCGGCATCCCGCAGCCGGCGCGCCGCTTCGACCAGTACCCGCACGAGTTCTCCGGCGGCATGCGCCAACGGGTCATGATCGCGATGTCCCTGGTCAACGACCCGGCGCTGCTGATCGCCGACGAGCCGACCACCGCGCTGGACGTCACGGTGCAGGCACAGATCCTGGACCTGCTCGCCGATCTCCAGGAGGAGTTCCACTCCGCGATCATCCTGATCACCCACGATCTGGGCGTGGTCGGTCAGGTCGCCGACGACGTGCTTGTCATGTACGGCGGGCGCGCCGTCGAGCGGGGCAGCGTCGAGCAGGTGCTCCGTGCGCCGCAGCATCCGTACACCTGGGGGTTGCTCTCCAGCGTGCCGTCGCTGCACGGCGACGCGGACGCGGACCTGGTGCCCATCCCCGGCAACCCGCCCAGCCTGATCAACCTGCCGCCGGGCTGCGCGTTCCACCCCCGCTGCCGCTACGCGGACCGCGTCGGCAGTCGATCCCGCACCGAGGTCCCCGAGCTGCGCCCGGCCGGCGGGACCGGCCCAGCCGGCGTGGCGGGGGCGGCCGGCCACCTGGTGGCCTGCCACCTGAGTGCCGAGGAGCGCGCCGCGCGCTACGCCGAGGACGTCGCATCAGTGGGGGTGGCCCGATGACCGACGAACCACTGCTGCGGGTCCGCGGCCTGACCAAGCACTTTCCGGTACGCCAGGGGCTGCGCGCCACCGGCCTGGTGCGGGCGGTGGACGGGCTCGACTTCGACGTGCGCCCGGGGGAGACGCTCGGGCTGGTCGGGGAGTCGGGCTGCGGCAAGACCACCACCGGCCGGATGCTGGTGCGGCTGTTGGAGCCGACGAGCGGCAGCATCGAGTTCGCCGGGCGCGACATCACCCACGCCGGCCGGCGGGAGTTGCGCCCGCTGCGCCAGGACTTCCAGATCATCTTCCAGGACCCGTACGCCTCGTTGAACCCTCGGCACACAGTGGGTCGGATCGTGGCGATGCCCCTGGAGGTCAACGGGATCAAGCCGCCCGGGGGCACCAGGGCGCGGGTGCAGGAGTTGCTGGAGCTGGTCGGGTTGAACCCGGAGCACTACAACAGGTACCCGCACGAGTTCTCCGGCGGTCAACGTCAACGCATCGGCATCGCCCGCGCGCTGGCGCTGCGGCCCAAGCTGATCGTCGCCGACGAGCCGGTGTCCGCGCTTGACGTCTCGATCCAGGCACAGGTGGTCAACCTGCTGCGCGACCTGCAACGGGAGCTTGGCCTCGCGTTCGTGTTCATCGCGCACGACCTGGCCGTGGTCCGGCACTTCTGCCAGCGGGTCGCGGTGATGTACCTGGGCCGGATCGTGGAGATCGGCGACCGGGCGGACATCTACGAGCGTCCGCAGCACCCGTACACCAGGGCGTTGCTCTCGGCGATCCCGGACGTCACCCAGCTCGGCCCGGCGGGTCGGATCCGGCTGACCGGTGACGTGCCCACGCCGCTGGACCCACCGTCGGGGTGCCGCTTCCGCACCCGCTGCTGGAAGGCGCAGGACATCTGCGCCAGCGAGGAGCCCGCGCTGGTGCCACGCGACGGCGGCCGGCAGGCCACCGCGTGTCACTTCCCCGAAGGGGAAGCGGCCAGCACGAGCCCCGAAGGGGAAGCGGCCAGCACGAGCCCCGAAGGGGAAGCGGCCAGCACGAGCCCCGAAGGGGAAACGGCCAGCACGAGCCCCGAAGGGGAGGCGGCCAGCACGAGCCCGGAGCCGGCCGACGCCGACGCGGCGGGACGCGAGGCCACCGCGAACGTCGAGGAGGTGCCGTCGTGAGCCTGTCCCCGGTGGAGGGTGTGGCGCTGGCCGAGATCGAGTCCGACCCGAAGGCGACAACGACCGCGGCGAAGGGCGTCGTCGGGCGTTCGCCCGGTCAGCTCGCCTGGCTGCGGTTGCGCCGCGACCGGACGGCCGTGATCAGCGGCGTACTCCTGATCTTCTTCATGGTGTTGGGGTTGTCCGCCCCGCTGATCGAGATGGTCTACGGCGTCGGTCCGCGGGAGCAGTTCCAGAGCCTGCTGGACGGCTTCGGCATGCCTCTCGGTTATGCGGGTGGGGTCACCGGGGAGCACTGGTTCGGCCTGGAGCCGGGGCTGGGACGGGACATCTTCATCCGGTTGATCTACGGGCTGCGGACGTCGTTGTTCATCGCGTTCGCCGCCGCGTTGATCACCGCGACGATCGGGATCGTGCTCGGCGCGCTCGCGGGCTACCTCGGCGGCTGGCTCGACGCGGTGATCAACTGGATCACCGACCTGACGCTCGCGATGCCGTTCCTGATCATCGCGCTGGCTCTCACCCCCACCATCACGCTGCGCTTCTACGGTGAGCGGGGCCAGGTGTCGTCCGCCTTCGGGGTGGGGGTGCTGATCGCCGTGTTCGCCATCTTCGGCTGGACCAGCACGGCACGGCTGGTCCGTGGGCAGGTGATCGCGCTGCGCGAGCGGGAGTTCGTGGAGGCGGCCAAGGCCAGCGGGGCCGGGTTGGGGCACATCATCTTCCGGCAACTGCTGCCGAACATCTGGGCGCCGATCCTTGTCTCGTTCTCGCTGGCGGTCCCGCAGTTCATCACCAGCGAGGCGGCGCTGTCGTTCATCGGTGTCGGCCTCAGCGACGAGACCCCGAGTTTCGGTCGGATGATCTACGACAGTCTGGACTTCCTCCAGACCGACCCGGCCTACGTGTTCTTCCCGGGCATCATGATCTTCGCGCTGGTGTTCGCCTTCAACCTCTTCGGCGACGCGTTGCGGGACGCGCTCGACCCGAAGTCGTCCCGGTAGGGGTGGGCTCATGTTCCGGTTCCTGATCAAGCGGCTCTTCTCGGCCACGCTGACCCTGTTCGCGGTGAGCGTGCTGACCTTCCTGATGTTCTTCGCCCTGCCGCGCGACCCGGTCAGCAGCATCTGCTCGAAGAACTGCAACCCGGAGCGGCTGGAGCGGGTCCGCGACGACCTGGGCCTGAACGACCCGCTGGTCAGCCAGTACGCCGGTTACATGAAGGGCATCGTCACCGGCCGGGATCTGGGTAGCGCCCAGGGTGGCCGGTGTGACGCGCCGTGCCTGGGCTGGTCGTACGTCAGCAACGAGGCCGTCTCGGACACCATCGCCCGGGTGCTGCCGGTGACGCTGAGCATCGTGATCCCGGCGGCCATCCTCTGGTTGCTGCTCGGGGTGGGCCTCGGCATGGTCTCCGCGTTGCGGCGCGGCACCTGGCTCGACCGGGCGGCCATCGGCTTCTCGCTGACCGGAGCGTCGTTGCAGCTCTACTTCGTGGGCGCGGTGCTGCTGCTGGTCTTCGTCTACAACCTGCGGTTGCTGCCGGTGCCCAGCTACACCTCCATCTTCGACAACCCGGCGAAGTGGGCGAGTGGGCTGGTGCTCGCCTGGGTGGCGCTGGCCTTCCTCTTCTCGGCCATCTACGCCCGGCTGTCTCGGGCGCAGATGCTGGAGACCCTGTCCGAGGACTTCGTCCGGACCGCGCGGGCCAAGGGCCTGGCCAAACCCACTGTGTACGGGAGGCACGCGCTGCGCGCGGCGATCACCCCGGTGGTGACCATCGCCGGGCTGGACGTGGGCGGGGCGCTGGGCGGGACGGTGATCACCGAGACGACGTTCGGCATCCAGGGGTTGGGGCGTACGGCGGTGGACGCGGTGCGCGCGGGTGACCTGCCCACCATCATGGCCACGGTGCTGATCGCTGCCGTCTTCGTGGTGTTGGCGAACGTGCTGGTAGACCTGTTGTACGCGGCCATCGACCCCCGGGTGCGGCTGCGCTGAGCGCGACGCACCTCCGATGGCGAAATTTATCGACAACTGTTACACAACTCGTAGGTTTTCTTCCTTACGATCCTCGGGACGTCGGCGGTTCTCGCCCCGACGAAACGCACGGCACATGGGTGAAGGGGGTATTCATGAGACCACGCGTGGTGGCCGCCGCGGGCGGCGCGATCGCTCTGGTGGTGGCATTGGGTGCGTGCTCGAAGAACACGGGCGAGGGCACCACGGTGGACACCGACCGGCAGCAGACCGGGGTCATCGCGACCGACCCCAAGGACTCGCAGGGGCCGGCGGCCGAGGTGAGCGGCGCGGCGAAGGGCGGCACCTTCACCATCATCCGGGAGTCGCCGATCTCCCACCTCGACCCGCAGCGGACGTACTCGTTCGCCGGTCTGATGACCAACCCGCTCTTCGCGCGCTACCTGACCACCTGGAAGGACGACGGCAAGGGCGGCCTGGTCCTCGTCGGCGACCTGGCCGAGACGCCCGGCAAGAACGTCAACAACGACTGCAAGGTCTGGGAATTCACGATCAAGGACGGGGTGAAGTTCGAGGACGGCCGGCCGATCACCGCCAAGGAGATCGCGTACGGCATCGCCCGCTCGTTCGACCCGGACCTGTCCGGCGGCCCGACCTACATCCAGGAGTGGCTGGCCGACACCCCGCAGTTCGACACCAAGTGGGACTTCAAGAAGAACAAGACGTCGCTGCCGCCCGGCCTGAGCACGCCGGACGCGAAGACGCTGCGCTTCGAGTTCGCCAAGCCCCGCTGTGACCTGCCGTTCGCGGTCTCGCTGCCGACCACCGCGCCGCTGCCGGCCGACAAGGACACCGGCGTCGACCTGGACAAGCAGCCGTTCTCGTCCGGCCCGTACAAGGTCGCGAAGAACCAGGTCGGCGTACAGATCACCCTGGACCGCAACCCCAACTGGGACCCGAAGACCGACCCGGTCCGACACCAGTACCCGGACCAGTTCGTGTGGAGCTTCGGCCCGACCGCGGACGCCGCCAACAACCGGGTGATCGCCGACAACGGCGCCGACCAGAGCGCGCTCGCCTTCAACTTCGTGCCCGCCTCGCTGGTCGCCAAGGTGGCCGGTGACGCCGCGCTCAAGCCCCGGACGATCCTCTCGCCGACCCCGAGCGCCAACCAGCTCGTCATCAACAACCAGCGGGTCACCGACCTGAAGGTCCGCCAGGCTCTCAACTACGCGATCGACCGTGAGGGCTTCATCAAGGCGATGGGCGGACAGACCGTGGCCGCGCCGCTGACCACCCTGATGCCGCCGGCCACCATCGGCTACAAGGCGTACGAGGCGTACCCGGCGGGCGCCAACGGCAACGTCGACAAGGTCAAGGAGCTGCTCGGCGGAAAGACGCCGGAGCTGGTCCTCGGTGTCGCCGACAACTCGACCGAGCAGCAGCAGGGCGCGCAGCTCAAGGCCAACCTGGAGCGGGCCGGCTTCAAGATCACGCTGCGGAACATCTCCGACGACGCGAAGCTCGACGAGATCAAGAAGAAGGACAACCCCTGGGACCTGTACATCGGTAACTGGGCGGCGGACTGGCCGAGCGGGGCGTCGATCCTGCCGGTGCTCTACGACGGCCGCACCATCAAGGCCGAGGGCAACAGCAACCAGTCCTACTTCAACGATCCGGCGATCAACGCCGAGATGGACCGCATCCAGGCCATGCCCGCCGGCGACCAGGGCCCGGAGTGGGCCAAGCTCGACGAGCGGATCATGAAGGAGCACGCGCCGGTGGTGCCGCTCTTCGTCGACGTGGCCTACAACGTGCACGGGTCCAAGGCCGGCGGGGTCTTCATCTCCAGCGTCTTCGGCTACCCGTCGTTCGTGAACGCGTACGTCAAGCCGTAGGTCGCACCACAGGCCAGCAGGGTCCCCTCCCGACAGCGTCGTCGGGAGGGGGCCCTGCTGTTCTTGCCGGGCAGATCGCTTGGCGATCCCGCATCGCCCCTATGTGCACGCACCGACACGACAGGCACCGTGCCGGCCCGGACAAGCGGCGGCCAGCGGCAGATGCGTGCGAAGAAGATCGTGCCTAATTGGCCGTTGACCCCGCGACACCGATCTGTTTGGCTGCCCTCGCGATGACCTTGAGAATCCCCTCGAATAACGGGAGATAGCTTTGTCCTTCGGTGCCGCAGTCAAATCGGTTTTTGGCCAGTACGTCGGCTTCTCGGGTCGGGCCCGCCGGTCTGAGTACTGGTGGTTCGCCCTTTTCACCCTGCTTGTCAGCATTGTTGCCGCCATCCTGGACAGCGCGCTGGGATTGACCTTCGAGGGCTCGTCGACCGGTGTCATCGGTCTTATCGCCTCCCTGGTGCTGCTGCTGCCGTCGCTGGCGGTCGCGGTGCGACGCCTGCACGACACCGACCGGACGGGGTGGTGGTTGCTGATCGCCCTGGTGCCGTTCGTGGGCGCCATCGTCCTGATCGTGTTCTTTGTTATGGACAGCACGCCCGGAGCGAACCGCTTCGGCCCCAGCCCCAAGGGCTGACCGCTGGTCCACGCCCAGCAACGGATGAACATCCCGAACGCGTACGTCAGGCCGTAGCTCGATCGCAGGCAGGCAAGGGTCCCTTCCCGACATTGTTGTCGGGAAGGGACCCTTCGGCGACACCGTCGAACATTGCCGCGACCACCCGGGGCCGCTTGTCCAGATCCGCTCGCGTCATGCTGTCGCCGCCGATACCGGTGCGGCCGTCACAAGTAGATACTCGAGTTCCAGCCGGAAGCGGTCGCCGTCGGCCACTCCACGGTCGCCGACGAACGAGCGTAGGTCGACGCGTAGTGCGTCCCACCGAAACTCCGCCGTGAGTCGATCCCGCTCGGCGACGACGTGCCCGGCGCTGTCGATCAACAGGTTGGTCGCCGCGTCGGCGCTGGCGAAGCCCAGGTCGAAACGGTGGACGGTCGCCGACGTGATCCGCAGGTCGGCGTCTGCCAGGTACCGTCCGACAAGCTCGCGGTCTCCCCACCGGCTCGGCGGTGCGCCTCCGGCCGGAGGTGGCGGTAGGTAGCCGCCCAGGACCTGGCCCATGGCCGGCAGGAGACTGCCCGGCGTCCAGGCCGCCAGCACGACCCGGCCGGACGGGGCACACACCCGGCTCAGTTCTCCGGCCGCCGCGTCGTGGTCGTTCGCGTACATCACCCCGAAGACCGACAGGACCACGTCCACCGAATCGTCCGGCAGGGGCAACCGGCTCGCGTCACCGACCCGCCAATCGATCGCCAGGCCGTCGTCCGCGGCCCGCCGCCGGGCCAACTCCACAAGCGCCGGTTCCAGATCGACCCCGACGGTACGGGCTCCGCGCCGTGCGGCAAGTATCGCGGCGTTGCCCGTACCGGTGGCCACATCGGCCACCCGGTCACCGGGCCGTATCGCGGCGGCTTCCACCACCGCTTCGGCGACCGGCGTCAACAGTCGTGCCATGGCCGGATAGTCACCGGCCGCCCACGTGGTCACGAACGCGCCCATCACGCCTCCCCTGTCGCGGAAGGCGCCCTTGGATCCGATGGTTGCGGGTGAGCGTGGCGGACCCGGTCCGTCGCAGCGCCTCTCACTCCGGGCATCGCCGACCGTAGATGGTCGGAGTCAGCTCGGGCAACCCCGCCGTCCGGCCCGCAGTGTGAGCAGGTGCCGCGCCGGCGCAGGTGGTAGGTGACGGTGGCCGCGCCGAGCGCGACTCCCCAGAGCACCCAGGGCACGCTGGGAAGACGCAGGCCCCACCCCTCGTGGATGTCGAGGTCCCAGAGCATCATCAGCCCGGCCGGGATGAGGACGACGGCGACGAGGGACGCCGGAACGATCGCGAGTGCCGGCGGCACCGGTCTCCCGGCCTTGAACCAGATCCACCGCGGGTAGACCTCGCCCCACCGGCTGACCAGGCCGTGCGTGAGCACGCCACCCAGCACCGAGGCGATGGCGCAGCCCAGCCCGACCCAGAGCATGCCGTCGGTGTCCTGCATCATCGTGAGAAAGTCCCGGCTGATGCCCAGAGGGTGGCCGAAGAACCAGGCCACTCTGGTGATCTCGTAGGGCAGTGGCGCCAGGCAGGCGAGCACGACAGCCCAACGCCCCCACCGCAGCAGCGTCTGCGGGGACGGTCCGTCGCCGGTCGCCCCGTGCCGACGGCCGCAGTGCTGACATGCCGCACGCCTGCGGCGCTGGTAGGCCAGCGTGGCCACGGCCCACAGCAGCCCACCGGCGAACAGGATGATCAGGTTGTTCCGGTGCCAGTACAGGATGTCGCCGACGCCACCCTGTGGGCCGGGCACGCCGGTGAAGGCGAACACCAGCAGCAGCGGGGCGAACGCCAGCACGGCGATCATCGTGTAGTCGGGGATGATCATGGTGAGACTGGTAGCCGCGATCCAGCCGAACGCGATCATCGCCGCCGACTGACGGCGAGAACCAGCCCCTCGCGCCATCGCGAACCCGACAACGGCACCGAGCAGGCCGAGCGCCGCCATGAGCGGCGCGCCGACCTCCACCGGGACGCCCTCCAGAATCGAACCCGTCCGGTGGTCGTCGTCGATCGGCGCGAACGGGAACCCGTCACCGCCGGCCGTCCAGTACACGCCGAGCATGGCGTACGCCAACGACCAGCCGGCCGCCGCGTACCCCGACCACGTCGGCCAGCGCTGCCACCACCTGATCCCGCCCTTCACCCCGTCAGACATGTCACTCCCCGTGAGAACGCGGCGTCCGATCGCCGCTGCCTCACCAGCCTCGGCCACGCCGGGTGTACGCCACCATCTGCCGACCAGGCGAGGTGCGGCACGACCGCGGTGCCGTCCTACGCCGATCGGCATACGGTGATGCCCACCTAGGATCAGGTGATGATGCGACGGCACCTCGGCCGGCTCAGCATGGCGGCCAGCGCCTGCACGCTGGCCGTGACGTTCGTGGGCGATCTCGGCAGTCCGCCGTACCTGTTCTTCCTGGTGATGGCCGCCCTCGCGGTGCTGTTGGCCATCGCGGTGCGGTGGGGGCCACACCGGCACATCGCTCCTGCCGCCGGGCTCGCCGGGGTGACGATGGCTCTGGTCCTCTGGTCGTTCACCGACGGCATGGCGACCGTGGAACGGGTCGGCGCGGCAGCGGTCTGGACGACGCCGGCACTTGTCGCGGTCGTCGGCGGTGGCTACCCACGGCTGATGCTGCACCGGCGGGCGCTGGCCGTCGAGCGGGCCGAGCGTGCTCAGCGCCTACAGATGGCGCGTGACCTGCACGATTTCGTCGCCCACGACATCAGCGGGATCGTGGCGCAGGCCCAGGCGGCCCGCTTCGTCGCCGCCAGCCAGCCGGAGGCGGCCGGCCCGGCGCTCGAGCGTATCGAGGCCGCCGGTCTGGCGGCGCTGGCCACAATGGATCAGGTGGTCGGCATGCTGCACGGACCCGACGCCGGCACTCTGCGGCCGCTGCCCACACTGGATGACCTGCCGGGCCTGGTGGACCGGTTCCGCGCCGCGGGTCACCTCGACGCGTGTCTCGTCCAGGATCTCGCACCGGGCGAGGTCACCCTCGACAGCGCCGCTGTGGCGTACCGGATCGTGGTCGAGGCCCTGACCAACGTCCGGCGGCACGCGTCGACGTCGACCCGGGTCGACGTGTCGGTCACCGGCGATGCCGCAGGCATCACGGTGCGGGTCCACAACGACACGGCGTTGCCGCCATCCGGGCAGCGGCCCGACAGGCACGGCGGGAGGGGCCTCGCCGGCCTCCGTGAGCAGGTCGCCGCAGGTGGCGGCACGCTGTCGGCCGGCCCGTGTGAGCGTGGCTGGGAAGTCGTCGCCGTCATCCCGTCGGTGCCGGCATGAACAGCACCCGCGTTCTGCTCGCCGACGACCAGCCGGACGTGCGGAGCGGCTTCCGCCTCGTTCTGGACTCCCAACCCGACATCACCGTCATCGGCGAGGCCGCCGACGGGGCCGCGGCTCTGGCCCTGGCGACCAGGCTGCGGCCGGACGTCGTGCTCACCGACATCCGGATGCCCGGCATCGACGGACTGGAACTCACCCGGCTGCTCACCGCCGCGGGCATGCGGGTGGTCGTGGTCACCACCTTCGACCTCGACGAGTACGTGGACGCCGCGCTGCGCAACGGCGCCTGCGGCTTCCTGCTCAAACGATCAGGGCCGACGCTTCTGGTCGAGGGAGTCCGTGCGGCGATGGCTGGTGACGCCCTGATCAGCCCCCAGGTCACCATCCGGCTGCTGCGAGCGGCGACAAAGGCCGACCAACCCCCGGTGCCCAACCCCCTGACACACCGCGAGATCGACATCGTACGGCTTGTCGCCCAGGGGCTGACCAACGCGCAGATCGGTGCCGAACTGTTCATCTCCGCCGGCACCGCCAAGACCCACATCGCGAACATCCAGGCGAAACTGGGGCTCCACAACCGGGTGGGCATCGCTGCCTGGGCATGGCGAGCTGGTCTGGCCGATCCGCACGCCGGATAGGTCGAGAGCAGGATTTCCTTGGTCAGCCGCACGAGCGGATTTGCAACCAGTCCTACGGGCAGGGTTGCGCCAGGCGCATCTGTTCCTGCGCCTCGAAAAGCTCGTCGCCGTGGCGGGTGACCCATTCGGCGAGTGCGCGCATAGGGCCGTCGGCGAAGGTCCGACCGAGAGGTGTCAACGCGTAGTCGACCCTGGGAGGCGACTCGGCGTATGACCTCCGCTCGATCAGGCCGTTGGTGACGAGCCGGTGGAGTGCCTCGGTGAGAACCTTGTCGCTGATACCGCCGATCTTCGCCCGAAGAGCGCGGCGACGTTGCGGGCCGGCGGCGAGAGCGGCCAGAATCACCGGATCCCACACATGCGTGAACAGGTCAGTGCCCATTCGCAGCCGGCAGTCCGCCACGAAATCCACGCAGTCGCCGTCCGTATGAGACATCCGGTCATCGTGTCACGGCCGATACGCACCCGGTGGTGCGTAACGACCCGAACGGTTCGCATTGGATTTCCTAGAGTCTGACGTCATGCGTATCGGAATTCTCGGCACCGGAACCCTCGCCACGGCGCTGGCCATCGGCTGGACCCGGGCCGGACATGACATCAGCATCGGCGGCCGCTCACCGGAGCGCGCGGAGATCGCCGCGAAGGCATCCGGAGGTCGCGCTCGGCCGCTATCCGACGTGGTCGCGGACGCCGACGCCGTCCTGCTCACCGTGCACTGGGAGGGCATCGCCGACATCCTCTCAGCGGCCGGCGCACCCGCCGGGTCGCTCGCCGGTAGGCCGCTCATTGATCCGACGAACGCGGTGGAGCATGGCATCGGTGTGCTGCGGACGGGATCTGGACGCGCCATTGCGCATCGCATCGCCGAACTCGCCCCCGGCGCTCACGTGGTCAAGGCGTTCCATCTGTTCCCGTCGACGCGGTGGACGGCGCCCGCGTCGACACCGGCAACTGTCGCGATGTGCGGGGACGACCCGCGAGCGCTGGAGATCGTCGGCTCGCTCGTACGCGACGTCGGAGGCATTCCTGCCGTCCTTGGCGGGCTGGACCGGGCACGCCAACTGGAGGAGGTCGCCGGGTTCGTCATCGGGCTCGCGTTCGCCGGCGTCGACCCGCAGTCGGCGATCCCGGCGGTTCCGTCATCGGGAGCGGACGAGACTTCGCAACGGCCCTGAGCCCGGCCACCGGCACGAGTTGGGCGGCGGAGGCTCATCGTTCGTCGTCAGCGTCGCCGAAGACACGATGACGTCCGAGCTTGCTCGGCCGGTACGACACCAGGAACCAAAGCTCCACGATCACTCTTATGGTCCGGGCCAGACGATGCGAGTTGGATGCGGTCCGGGACCGGTGTAGCGGGCGTTACCCAGCGGGCCGTTCAAGGCGCACGAGGGGGATCCGACCGGCGCGAGGTAGAGCATCGTGTAGGTCATCTGCGTCGCTGGCTCGGAGAAGGTCGAGATGACGAGGGTGCTGCCTTCGGGAAACAACCTCGGCCGCATGAGGTACCCGTCGAAGGAGATTTGTTCACTGTTGGGCCCGAGCTGGTTCAGCGCTTGGCCATTTCGGTCACGATCCGTGGGAGGGGCGCAGAAGCTGGCGGGCACGCCGGAGCGCAACTCCGTGGGTACGCCGGCGTCGCGGAGCGTGGCCGCGAGCCCACCCACGTCGTCCAGTTGTTCCCACCGCACCGTCAGTTCCACGGCCCCGTCAGGCTTTGGGGTGATCGCATACGCGGCAGCGGCCCCGTTGGGTCCGCCGCTCCCCAGCGTGAACAGTGTTCCGAGGGCCACCGCCACGGTCGCGGCACCGCCGAGCGCGATCCGTCGACGTCGCATCTGCCGGGTGACGCCGCGCCGCCGCTCCGGGGCCAGCCAGGACCGTTCGGCGTCACCGTTCTGCGACGTCGCGAGGATGCCGGCCAGCATCACCTGGGCCTGGGATGACTCGGGATCCACGCGCCAGTCGGCGACGGGATCCGCTTCGCGCATGAGTCGATCGCCCATCATCATGAGCCTCCTTCGTGAGCCAACGGAGAAAGCGCGGCATCCGTCGATGTCCTGTTCCGGGTTGGTTCCAGCGCGGCTGCCAGCCGCCTTCGGGCGCGATACAAACGGACCTTGTACGCGGTGCGGCTGCACCCCATGACGGTGGCAGCGGCGCTGGCGTCCAAACCCTCCCAGGCGGCCAGCCGCAGTGCCTCCTGGTCACCCTCGGGGAGTTCGGCCAACGCACGGCGCACTCGTACCTGATCGACCACCACATCGGCGTGGTCGGGTGACACCATCTCGCCGACCTCGCCCAGCCGGGAGGCCAACCTCGCCTGCCGGCTTCGCCCCCGGATCTCGTTGCCGATCAGGTGACGTGTCGTCGCGTACAGCCAAGGCAGCGGCTCGGTGACAGGCACCTCGGACAGTCGCCGCCACGCCACGAGGAAGGCCTCACTGACAACGTCGGGCGCTCGATCCGGTCCCACCCGGCGTGCCGCGTACCGCATGACTGCGCCGTAATGTCGCCGGAACAACTCCACGAATCTCGCCCGGTCGTCTTCCATGCCCATTCTGTTTCCGCATCAGCCGTCGGAGTTACAGGCTGGCCTGCGCCCAGTGGTCGACGACTAACAACTCGCCCTGCTGTGGATCCCGGTCGACCGCGCCCGTCGTGCCCGGTTGGCGGCCTTCACCACCTGACGAGTTCGGCCAGCGCGACGCTTGTGGCTTCGTCGGCAGGGAGGAATGCCTCCAGTCGGAGTTCGGCGATGGTGACGTCGGTGGCGGTGCCGAAGTGGGTGAGTGTGGTGATGAGCCGCAGTTCCCGGCTGCCCGGGCTGCTTGTGCGCAGGTGCATTGGCACCGCGAACCCGAGGTGATGTGGCGGGAGTTGCCGTGGCCGCGGAGGTGCCAGGTCGGCGAGTTCCTCGGCGAGGCGCTGGAGTCGGTCGCTCGGGTTGCGGACGCTCTCGGCCCGGACGCTGTCGACGACGTGCCAGGCCCATTCGTCGAGGTTGACGATGCGGGGCGCGAGACCGCGGGGGTGCAGCAGGACTCGGGGGACGCTCACCGGTGGGGTGAGCAGGTGTGGGTCCACTCCGCGGGTGATCATGTCGAAGCCGGCGTTGGCGGAGATGAGGTCGCCGTGCCGGTCGACGATCACGGCCGGGTACGGCAGGTGGCCGTGCAGGACGCGTTCGAGGGCCGCTCGGACCGGCGCCAGTTGGGGGTCGTCCAGTTCTCGTTGTTGGTACGCGGGCGCGAATCCGGCGCCGAGGAGCAGTTCGTTGCGTTCACGGATCGGCACCTCCAGCGATTCGGCCAGCCGTATGATCATCGCCCGGCCAGGGGTTGAGCGTCCGCTCTCGATGAAGCTGACGTGCCGTTGCGTGGTGCCGGCCCGCACCGCCAGTTCGAGTTGGCTGACGCGTCGTCGGGTGCGCCAGGTGCGCAACGCACCCGCGAGTCCGCCGCTCGCTGATCCGGTGATCATTCCTTCTGTGTACCGGGCGCCGGGCCGGTTGGCGATTCCCTCCGGGGAATTGTCGCGGTGTATCCGGCACAGAACAGTCGTGGTCGCAACGATCATCCACGACCGAAGGATCAGCATGGCTGACATCGACCCGAAGAACCTCACTGACCGCTACGTCGCGGCGCATCGCATCGACTGCCAGTCCGTCGAGGGCTGACCGCGATGAGTGTGGTGCTGCCCCCGGCCGTGCGCAGCTACCGTGTGAACAGCGGCGATGGCATTGATGGTCTGAAGCTGCGTACCCACGAACCGCCCACGCCGGGTGTCGGCGAGGTCGCGGTCGCGGTCCATGCCGTCTCGCTCAGCTTCCGCGACCTGCTGGTGCTGCGGGGGCAGTACGTGCTGCCGGTCAAATCGGACGTCATCCCCGTCGGCGACGGTGCCGGGCAGGTGATTGCCGTGGGGCCAGGTGTCCAGTTGGTGCGACCGGGTGACCGGGTCACCGCCGCGCTGTTCCCGCAATGGTTGGACGGCCCCCTGGAACCGTCATCCCTGCCCCAACTGGGAGGTTCCCTCGACGGCATGCTCACCGAACTCGCCGTCCTGCCGGAGCAAGCCCTCGTCCCGGTCCCCGAACACCTCTCCTACGCCGAAGCCGCGACGCTGCCGTGCGCCGCCGTCACCGCATGGAACGCGCTGACCGGGGACGGTCCCGGGATCCAGCCCGGACACACGGTGTTGACCACCGGATCGGGCGGCGTATCACTGTTCGCTGTGCAACTGGCCAAGCTCCTCGGTGCGCGAGTGATCGCCACGACCGGTGACGGGGAGAAGGAGCGGCACCTTCGTGACCTGGGCGCTGACGAGGTCGTCAACTATCGCGCCGTTCCCGACTGGCATACCGCGGTCCGCGACATCACCGGCGGGCGAGGGGTCGACCGGGTCGTCGACACTGCCGGATCACTGGAACAGTCACTGAAGTCGCTTGCCATCAACGGGCACGTCGCGTTCGTCGGGTCCCGCTCGGGTGACTGGCCACCACTCGACCCTCGCCTGCTGTTCGGTGTCGCCGCGACGGTCCGGGCGCTGGCGGTCGGAAGCCACGCCCAGTTCACCAAGCTGAACGAGATCATCACCGTGCACCAGCTTCGGCCCGTCACCAGCCGTGCGTTCCCGTTCGAGGAAGCGGGCGCGGCGTTTCGGCACTACGAGTCGGCCAGCCCATTCGGAAAGGTCATCATCGAAGTCCGATAGTCGGTGCGCGTGGCGGCGAAATCCGCCACGCACGCCTGTCGGCGAAGCCGTGAGCTGTGGATGTCGTACCCGTGCGTAAGGCTTCGGGGCATGGCGACTTTCGTTCTGATCCACGGCGGCGGGGGCAGCGCCTGGGACTGGCATCTCCTTGTCCCCGAGCTGACCAGCCGCGGCCACGACGTGGTGGTCCCGGAGTTGCCGATCGAGGACAGTTCGGCGGGGTTCGCCGAGTTCCGCCGGGCGGTCGTCAACGCGATCGGCGACCGGAGCGATCTCGTGGTGGTCGGGCACTCGTACGGTGCGTTCACCGCGCCGCTGATCGCCGACAAGCTGCCGGTGCGGCTGATCGTCCTGCTCACACCGATGATTCCCAAGCCCGGTGAGAGGCCTGGTGACTGGTGGGCCAACACCGGTTACCGCGGCGCGGAGGGGCTCAGCGAGGAGCAGCAGTTCTACAACGGCGTGCCCGCCGACATCGTCGCGGAGGCACCGGCACACAGCCGGGGCCAGGTCAGCGCGGAAGGGAACGAGCCGTGGCCACTGGGCACCTGGCCAGACGTGCCGACGAGGGTGCTCATCGCACGCGAGGACCGGTTCTTCCCCGCGGACTTCCAGCGCCGGGTGGCCGTCGACCGACTCGGCGTCGTCCCGGACGAGATGGACGGCGGTCACGCGGTGGCGCTCAGCCACCCGAGGCAACTCGCCGACCGCCTGACCGCGTACCCGCTGCCCTGACGGGAGGGGCCACGGGCATCTCAGGCGGCGGAGCTGGTTGCGACCTCTCGGCGGCATGAGCGGCTGTCACCGATGATGGGGCGTTCGGGCGGAAGCGGGTGATGATGAGGCAACCAACGCTGTTCCTGACCGTGGGGCCCCCTGCACAGGAAAGACGACTGCCGCGGAGCCTCACCGGGGCTCGGAGAGTCCCGCACGGTGCGCGATGACCGCAAGTTGCGTGCGGTCGCGGGCCTGTAGCTTGGCGAGTAGGCGGCTTACGTACGTCCGGGCCGTGGCCGGGCTGATGAACAGCGCCCCGCCGATCTCGTGGTTGCTCTCGCCGAGCCCGACTCGCGCGAGGATCTCCAGTTCGCGCTCGGTCAGATCGTCCAGCCGCGGATCCCGGGCGTGCGCCTGGCCGTGTTGGGCCACTCGCTCCATCAGATGCTTGGTCACCGAGGGGGAGAGCATGTTGCCGCCGGCCGCCACGGTCCGGACCGCCTGCCGGAGGTCCTTGGAACTGGTGTCCTTGAGCAGGTAACCGGCGGCGCCCGCGCGGATCGCCTCGTCAATCTCGCCCGGCTCGTCGAAGGTGGTCAGGATCAGCACCCGGACCTGACTCATCGACTCGTCGGCGGTGATCCGGGCGGTGGCATCGATCCCGTCGCCGCGGGGCATCCGGATGTCCATCAGGACGACGTCCGGCAAGTGCCGGCGGACCTCCTCCAAACCTCGTACGCCGTTGCCGGCCTCGGCCACTACCTTGATGCCGTGGTCGTTCTCCAAGAGGCTGCGCAACCCGGCCCGGACGAGTTCCTGGTCGTCCACGAGCACCACCCTGATCACGCGTCCTCTCCTAACGGCAGGTCGGCCTCGACGACGAACCCGCCGGGCTCGTGTCGGGTGCGCAGCGAGCCGCCGAGCGCGGTCGCCCGCTCGGTCATGCCAGCGATCCCGTGCCCACCGCGCCGGGGACGGCCTGGTGGCGGTCCGTCATCGGTCACGGTCAGCCGCAGCTTCGCCCCGTCTGCGGCAGCGACCACGCTCACCCGGCTCGCCTGAGAGTGGCGGACGACGTTGGTCACCGCTTCCTGCACGATCCGGTACGCGGCAACGTCGATGGTCCGCGGCAGCGTCTCGGAAGTTACCTCGACGCGCTCGTCCACGTCGAAGCCGGCGGAACGGGCCGCGTCGAACACGGGAGAGAGGTCGCTGAGCGAGATCGATTCGCGGCCGGCCGGTTTGGCCGAGCGTAGAAGGCCGACCGTGGTCCGCAGCTCCCGCATGGTGGCCGAGGATGCCTCCTTGATTCGTTGCAGTGCGGTGTCCAGGGCCGGGTGACCGTGCGGTGCGGCCTCCCGGGCCACCTCAGCGTGTAACGAGATCACTGAGACCGTGTGGCCGATCGAGTCGTGCAGCTCGCGGGCGATGGCCAGGCGTTCCTCCCGGACTCGGCTCTCCGACTCCTGGATGTACTGTCGGGCCAGCAGTTCTTCCATGTCCCGCTGGTGCCTCCGCTGGGCGCGGCGGCTGCGGATGCCGTCGCCGAGCGCGATCGCCATAGCCATCGAGGTCACTTGCGTGGCCAGGTCGTAGCCCAGTACGTAGGCCGCGTCTTGCCCGGCGAGCAGCCGGAAGACCAGCGAGAGGACGAGGACCGCCGAGGCCGTGACGGTCGCCGCGGCGAGACGACCGCCCTCCGCGGCGGAGAACAGAGCGGCCGCCAGCGGAATGCCGACACCGACGGCGGGATAACCGCCCACGTAGTAGACGATCAGCCCGAAGGCGCTCACGAGGAGCACCGCGCGGGGGTGCTGTCGGCGTGCGAGCATCAGCGCGCCGAGCCCGATGGCCCACAGGTACGCCAGCGCGTCCGGTTCCTTTGTGCCGCCCTGCCGAGCCGAGATCACGGCGGTGAGCGTGGCGATCACCGCGAGTCCGAGTAGGGCGTCCAAGATCCAGGGCACAAGCCTGCCCGCGCGTCCGTCCATACGTCCAGCCTAGGATCCCCCGCCGGGCGCAGGGTCCGCGAACTGTAGTCGTGAGGCGACAGCGTCATCGCTTCTCGACGTACGCTGCTCGCGCTCCGGGACGGATGGCAGAAGTCGCTCGCCCGCATAGGTTCGTCATCATGCAGATGCAAGGAGCCCGTGCCCTCGGCCTGCCATGGATCGCCCTGATCGGGCTGGCGTTGCTCGCTGTGCCCCGCGTCATCCTGCACGACCTCGACGCCATTCAGGAGGGTGACTTCGTCAATTTCCTGCTGGTCTTCGTCCCTCCGGTGATCTGGATCGTGGTGGCGCTCGTGGTGCGGGCGCCGAAGCCGTTCCTCACGTTGCTCGTGGTGGGCGGGATCTACGGCGTCTTCCTCACCTTGGTGCACCAACTCCTGTGGAACCGGAGCGTGGGTGACGACGTGACCCTCGGCGGCAACCTCGAGAACAAGCTGTCGGCCGGAACCGAAGAATTGGTGATCCGCGTCTTCGCGACGTTCAGCAGCCTCTTCACCGGGCTCCTCGTCGGCGCGGTCGCCGGGCTGGTCGTCTGGGGTGCCAGCAAACTAGTGCACAGTAAAACCAGGGCGTGATACTTCACCGTCGTATTCGACCTTTTCTCAGCCGTCACACGTCCATGACGTGGCCTCTCTTCCAGCTCACGATCGACGTGAGGGCGATGCGGAGGGCCCTCCACAGAGCGTTATCGATGAGCGGTGCTCGTCGTGGCGTGGCGGTCCGCGCCGGTGGGAGCCACTCGATCGAAAGGAAACGATGAGAGCGCAACGTAGGTACCGGGAGCGAGTGGTCCTCGCCATGGTGGTCGGCGCGATGGTCGTCGGGAGCATGACCCCGGCGATCGCCTCGACTCCGGTTGCTGACAGGGATGCGGCAGCGGCGCGGCCGGATGATCTGGCGGCGCTCGGCCGTCTCCGGGAGCGGCAGGAGGACGCCTGGGCCCGGGGTGATGGTGCCGCCTATGCGGCGATCCACACGCCGGACGCGGACGTGGTCACCTTCAACGGAGAGCATTTGCGGACCAGGGCCGGCATCGAGGCCGGGATGCAGCACTACTTCGACGTGTATCTGCGGGGCACCCGGATCAGCACGCTCACCGAGCAAGTGCGTCGTCCCGAGCCGGACCTGGCAGTCATCGTCCGTACCGGCTGTGTTCTCTGGCCGGGCGAGATCGCCTGCTCCGAGGAGGCCCTGTCGATCAACACCAGTATCGCCGTCAAACGCCACGGGACCTGGTGGTACACGTCATTCCAAAACACCCGGATTCGTCCACTCGGGTAGCCGATCACCGTAGATCAGTGGCATCGCGGTCCACCTGACCCGCGGCGGGGCCCGCCGGATCGGACTCAGCATCATGCTCCTCACGGCCGCCGCCGCGACGGCCTGGCTCAGCGCCACCTGGTCCTGAACTGCCCACCTGCCCTCCAACCAAGGCGCGAACAGTCGGGGAGAGTTGGCGTTCAGGGCGTGGCTCAGGCGGTGTGGACGCTGGCCGCTGGCGGGTTGGTTACCTGCGGCTGCGGCTCTTCTGCCTTGGATCGAAGGATGTGGGCGGTGAGGGCGGCGACTACGCAGAAGGCCACGGGCAGGAAGAACGTGTAGTTCAGTGGCATGAGGTGGGTGAGGGGTCCGATGATGGCGGGCCCGGCGAGCACGCCGAGGTAGCCGAGGCCGGCGACGCGGGAGACGTTCGCTCCAGCTGAGCTGGGGTCCGCGTGGCCAGCCGCGCTGAAGAGTTGCGGGATGGTGCCGGACAGTCCGATACCGAACAGCACCCATCCGGCGACAGCCAACGGGATCGACGGTGAGAACGCGATCATCGTGAGGGCGAGCGCGGCCAGTGTCGATCCGTAGCGGACGATCACGACTGGGCCGAAGCGTGCGGCGACCCGGTCGGTGAGGAAACGCCCGATCGTCATGGCGGCGGCGAAGGCACCGTAGGCGAGGGCAGCGGTGGCGGCGGGCGCGCCGAGCACGTCGCGCATGGCCAGCACGCTCCAGTCATTGGCGACGCCTTCGCTGAGCATCAGCATCAGGGCGAGCGCGGCGAGCGCCCAGATGCGCAGGGGCGTTGTCCGCCAGGTGGTGGCCTTGGTGGTGGAGCGTTCCAGCGTGCTGGCGGCTCCTGGCCGCGGTAGCAGTGCGGGTGCGACGACTGCGGCGACGGCGAGGGCGAAGAGGCTGACCGCGGTCAGGGTGGCCGTCGTGCTCCAGCCCCAGCCGAGTGTGCGGGCGCCGACCAGCGCGGCGAGGACCCCGCCGAGGGAGAACACGGCGTGGAACGCGGACATGATCGGGCGCTTGTAGCCGGCTTCGACCTGGACGGCGTGGGTGTTCATGCTGACGTCCAGGCTGCCGTTGCCGATGCCGAACACCAGCAGCGCCGCGCCCAGTGTCCACGCGTTCACGGCGAGGGCGGGCAGGACGAGCGCCGCACCGCACAGCGCCGCGCTCAGCGGTACGACCCGGCGAGCGCCGAACCGGTCGGTGAGCGGCCCGACCAGTTGCATCCCGGCGAAGGCGCCGGCACCGAGGAGCAACAGGAGCCAGCCGAGCACGGCGTGGCTGATTCCGGTGCGGTGTTCGACGGCGGGGATATGGACAATCCAGACACCTAGGACGAAACCATTGAGGGCGAAGTAGGCGAATGTGGCAAGCCGGGCGGCCCGCAAGGATCTCGTCATGTCTCCGAACATAACAAACATAATTCCTGTTCGAAACCTTGTTGATTGAACAGGCTTGGTGGTTCAATTGGTGTATGGCGAGCGTGGACCGACACCGACGGATCATCGATGCCGTACGGCAGACCGGGCAGCTCAGCGTGGCGGAGCTGGCGGAACTGACAAGCACCTCGGAGATGACGATCCGCCGAGACCTGGAGATCCTGGCCGAACAGGGCGTCCTGGAGCGTTACCGCGGCGGGGCCAGAAGCCTGCTGCTGCGCGGCGACGAACCCCCGTTCGCGCTTCGCGAGTATGACGGCCTGCGAAGCAAGCAGCGTATTGCCGCAGCGGTAGCCGACATGATCGCCGACGGCGAGGCGGTCGTCATCGACAGCGGCACCACCTGCCTCGAAGTGGCCCGCGCCCTGACCCACCGCCGCCTGACCGTCATGCCGCTGTCCCTGCACGCGGCCAACGCACTGGTCGGCGCACCCCAACTGAGGCTGCTCCTGCCCGGCGGGGAACCACGCCCCGGCGAGCTGGCGCTCACCGGCCCCCTGGCGGAGGCGTCGCTCGCCGCGCTGCGCTTCGACACCGCGATCATCGGCTGTTGTGGCCTGAACGCCTCGAACGGCCTGACCGCGTATGACCTCGCCGACGCCGCGATCAAGCGTGCCGCGATGGCCTCGGCCCACCGCGTCATCGCGGTCGCCGAGGCGGCCAAGTTCTCCCGCACCGCCCTCGCCTTCGTCGCACCGGCGTCCGCGCTGCACGTCGTCGTGACCGGAGACGACGCCCCCGCCGACGAAGCTGACGCGCTGGACGCCGCCGGCGTCGTCGTACGGAGGGTGTGACCTGATGGCGGACACCGTGCTCTTCGACCTGTTCGGGGTCATCGCCCGCCAGCAGGCCCCATCCGGCCAGGAGTTGCTAGCGGCGACGGCAGGCGTCTCAGCCCCCACGTTCTGGGAGACTTACTGGGCGCTGCGTATTCCCTACGACCGTGGTGAGCTGACCGGATCAGAGTACTGGCGGCAGGTAGCGGCCGCCCTCGACACCACCTTCGACGACCACCAGATCGCCTGCCTCATCGCCGCGGACATCGCGAGCTGGAGCGCCGTCGACAACGACATGGTCGCCCTGGTCGAACAGACAGCGGCATCGGGGCGGCGGATCGCGTTGCTGTCGAACATCCCGGAAGAACTGGCCGTGCATTACGAGGAGCACCACCGCTGGTTGAAGTACTTCGACGCGGTCGCCTTCTCCTGCCGTACCGGCCACGCGAAACCCGAGCCGGACGCCTACCGGTGGTGCTGCCGGGCCCTCGCCCTCGCACCAGGACGCATCCTGTTCGTCGACGACAGCGCCGAGAACATCCAAGCGGCCGAGGCGATCGGCATGCACGCCCACCTGTTCGTCGGCCCCACGCAGGCCCGGCAGGCCATCGCCGAGTTGGACACGATGCCGCGATAGCGGATATCCGGACTGGGCACGGTGCGCCGGGAAAGGATGCTTCGTCTCTTGGGCAGGGTTGCTGCCCGCCCTTGACGGAGGCCAGCGCCCGGATCGTGCATCCTCAATTGCCGCGGTTGGGGCGTCCAGCGCGCTGGCCCAGCAAACGGCCATGCCGAGTGGGTACATCTTCGGCGTGGCACTCGCCGCTCCGGCGAGTGCCACCCGTGGCGGCCCGCGAACTATTCGATCAGATAGTCGACCCACAGTCACGGACAGCGGGATCCATGTGCGCTTCGTGCGACTGCGGCTGGCCTCGGCGGGAATCTTCAGCGCATTGCGGCAGAGCCGTGCACAGGACGTCGGACGCGAATCAGGGTTGGGCTGCCCCGTCAACCGTGGTGCTTTCCCGCGGACGAAGCGCGGTCAGCAGACTGTCGAGTTGACCCCAGGCCCGCGCACTGGAGATGTGGTCGATGTAGTCACGGGATTCGATGATGAGCCCGTCGCGGATGCGCATCACAAAGACACACGGCACCCTGAACGTCTCGCCTGTCTCGTCCACCTGCCCCTGATAGGCGAACTCGGCGACAATCACCTCCGGGTCGGTGGTCTCATGAATCGTCACGTCGACCGGCTTACGGTTCAGCGTCCGGGCGACCGGAGGTGGCGTGGTGAAATGCTCGTGCAGCTCACCGCGGCTGAGCAGCGCAGGCGGGTCGAGCGGGTGGAACGGATGCGTGACATGGGTTTCTTCCGCGTACAGGTCAGCCAAGTCTTCGTACGGACCGTCACAGACACCGTTCACCAGCCGGAGGAAGGTTTCGCGTGGGCTGCTCATGCAGGCTTCCTTCGAGTCGGTGAATGTCACTTGGTGCATGCCGAGGACTCCATCCGGGAATGGTCGGCGTCCCAACGACGGCACCCTACCGACCTCAGCCCCGATCTGACTGCCCCGAAGCGCTCTCGTCGGCCGTATCGAGTGCGTTGTCATCGCCAATGAGTGTGTGCAGCGACGTGCCAGCAGGCCCCGCCGGCGGGTGGCACCGGCGACCCTGGGCGACGTGTCCTACTCGGGCGACCTGTTGTGCCTGTCGAGCGTCGCCTTGGACGTGGAGGCATCCTGGAAGGTCAGCTCCCATGGGCCGGTGTTGACGTCCATGTCCTTGCCGAACCCGACCCATTTCCCGGCCATCCGTCGGCCGGTGGGCTCGACAAGTAGCTGGATCGCCCCGTGGTAGCGGGCTCCCCGGTAGTAGCCGCCAGGATCGGTCTGCTCCACCCAGGTGCCGGTGACCACGGCACCGTCCACGCTGAGATCCATCGACAGCGACGACGCCGCCGAGCCGGGCAGGCTGCGCACGGTCAGTCGGTCGCCGTGCTGGAGCACGACCACGAAGTGCTGCCCGGCGAATGATTCTCCCCGGCCGCTGGAGTGGAACTGGTAGCGGCTGAGCCAGACGCCCTCGTACGACCCGTGGACCGCGAGGGGCTTGGGCGTTGGCGTGGCCAGGCTGGACATGGGCGACGTCAGGTCGTGGCCACTGTGCTGGTCACCGGGTCCTGGTGCGGGCTGACAGCATCGCGCCCGCCGAGATCCGCCACCGGCCAGCCGCACGGGATGTGGTCGCCCAGGTCGCCCGGGACCCGGATGCCCCAGCCACGATCACCCAACTCGCCATCGGTCTCGGGGTGCTGTGAGCATGGCGGTTCAGCCCAAAGGGGAACGGCGGGAGCCGACTCGACAAGCGCGGGGACGTCCATGCCCTGGTGGTAGCCGAGTCGGGCCGACGCACTCGCCCCGCTTCGCCCAAGGTCATGCTCGATCCCGGATCGATTGGCTGTTTGACGCTGGGATACCACTCGGCCCTGGAACGAGCGCGATCTTGGGGAGTGGGCGCGTTTCGCCGGTCAGGGGGCCGGTACGGCGGACGCGCGCAGTGCCGCGGCCAGCCACTCGTACGGGAACCGCTCCGGCGATACGTCGTTCACGGCGGTGACCAGCTCCAGGTACCTGTCGAATGGTCCCTCCGGCGGCATGCGGTCCCACTCCGCGCCCTTGCGCATCTGGTCCGCGGCCTGGATCCGGAACTCGGGCGTGTCCGGTATCCCGGGGCTGTCCGGTGTCGCGAAGATGCCGGTCAGCCACCCCATCCACGCCTCGGCGATCTCCCGCCCCCTGGGTGAGTCCGGCGGCACCTGCTCGCGCGCCGCGTCCAGCACCGGTTGGCCGATCGCCGCGCCCGCTTCCAGGGCGTCCAGCATCGGCGACGAGGTCATCAGCGGCCCGGCCCCGGTGGTGCACGCCTCGTGCAGCTCACGGCGTACGGCCTGCCGGACCTCGGTGTCCCGGACCAGCTCGGCCAGCTCGATCCACGCCTCCAGTTGGGCCGCGGTGGGATGGTCGGGCAGCCGCGGGCGGGCCGCCCGCCACCAGTCGACCATCCGCTCCGGCGGGTCCCAGCCGGTGGTGACCTCGGCCCAGAACTCGTCGATCAGCCTGTCGCGTTCCTCGTCCGGCATGCCGACCAGCTTGTGCATCAGCGTGACCTGCTCGGCAGTGGAGTCCTGGCGCAGGATGGCCGACAGCACCGCGCGACGCTGCGCAGGCGTGCCTCCTGTCGGGCCAGCAGGGCCAGGTGGGTGGCGGCCAGGTCGCGCAGCGTCGCCTCGCCGGCCAGCACCCGCCGGATCTCGTCCAGGCCGGCGTCGAGTTCGCGCAGCGTCCGGACCAGTTCCAGCCGGGCGATGGCCGCCACGTCGTACAGGCGGTGGCCGGCCGGGGTGCTGGCGGCCGGCGTGACGACACCGGCGTCCGCGTAGTGCCGGACGGCGCTGACGCTCAGGCCGGTCCGCCGGGCGACATCTCCGATGGGGTACAGCTCGTCTCTGTCCACGACGCCCACTATGCGATCTCAAGCGACTTGAGACGCAAGTCGCTGGTCCAGTGGGGCCGCGCCGAGGAGCAGCCAGTGCTGATCAGCCGATGGAGCGGTCCAGGAAGTCGTGGATCATCGGCGCGGCGACGTCGAGCTTGTCTTCCAGCAGGAAGTGGCCGGTGTCGAGCAGGTGGAACTCGGCCGACGGCAGGTCCTTGCGGTAGGGGTGGGCACCAGCGGCCGGGAAGATCGGGTCGTTCTGGCCCCAGATGATCAACGTCGGCGGCTGGTGGTCGCGGAAGAAGGCGTGGAACTCCGGGTACAACGTGACGTTGCTGCCGTAGTCGTAGAACAGATCAAGCTGGATGTCCGCGTTGCCGGGGCGGGCGAGCTGCGCGTCGTCGTGGGCCCACCGGTCGGGGTCGAGCCGGGTGAGGTCCTTCACCCCCGCCGTGTACTGCTGCTTGACCGTGTCGGAGTTGAGAATGAACGCGATGGCCTGACGGCGCTCGTCGGTCTTCTCGGCCCAGTAGGCCTTGATCGGATCCCAGAACGCGCTCAGGCCCTCCTCGTACGCGTTGCCGTTCTGCACGATGAGCGCGGCGACCCGTTCGGGCCCCTTGAGGGCCAGCCGATAGCCGGTCGGCGCCCCGTAGTCGAAGCAGTAGAGCGCGTACCTATCCACGCCGAGTTGGCCGAGCAGCCCTTCCATCAGGTCGGCGAAGTTGGCGAACGTGTAGTCGAACGACGACCGGTCCGGGCTGGCGCTGTGGCCGAAACCCGGGAAGTCCGGTGCGATCACCCGGTACCGGTCCGCGAGCAGCGGGATCAGGTGGCGGAACTGCGAGGACGCCGTGGGAAATCCGTGCAGCAGCAGCAGGACGGGACCGTCGGCCGGTCCGGCCTCGCGATAGAAGATGTCGATTCCGTTCACGGTTGTCGTACGAAAGTGCGTGACCGGAAACTCGCCTTCCTGAACGGCGGCGACCGAGGGTTTCTGCGCAATGCCCACCATGATGGAGTCCTTTCGGCATAAGGGAAAGCGGTGCCACCCTGGGGAATCGCTCTGCCGGGTCCCGCTTCGGTCAGCATGGCACGCGACCCGGGGCCCGGTGTGCCGAATCGTTTATCGAATGCTGCTAGAGCAAATGGGTACGGAGGAAATCGAGTTCCAGCGGAAGCAGTCGCTCGGCGGTGCCGTTCGCGGCCAGATGGGTGGCCCCGGTCAGCGGCAGCACGGCGTGCGGGCGGCCGGTGCTCAGCAGCGCCGCGGAGAGTCGCAGCGTGTGCGCGGCCACCACGTTGTCGTCGGCCAGGCCGTGCACCAGCAGCATCGGGCGGGTCTGGTCCGGGCCGGTGACCGGCTCGGCGGCCAACTCGATGAGCGAGTGGTGCGCGTAGACGTCAGTGCCGTCCTCGGGCAACCCCAGATAACGCTCGGTGTACGCGGTGTCGTACAGCGCCCAGTCGGTCACCGGCGCACCCGCGATCCCGCACCGGAACAGTTCCGGGTGACGTAGCACCGCCAATCCGGCCAACCACCCCCCGAACGACCAACCACGCACCCCCACCCGCCCCATGTCCAGGTCGGGGTGCTTGCCGGCGAGCGCGGTCAGGGCGTCGATCTGATCGGTGAGGACCACGTCGGCCACCCGCCGGTGGATCGCCTTCTCGAACGACGGGGCCACTCCCGGCGTACCCCGGTTGTCGATGGTGACCACCGCGAACCCGGCATCGGCCCACCACTGCCGCTCCAGCCACGCGGCCCGCGCCGCCACGACCTCCTGGTGCCCCGGCCCGCCGTAGATGTCCAACAGCACCGGCAGCCGTCGACCCGTCACGTGGTTGTCCGGGTAGAGCACCGCCGCCGGCAACCGCCTGTCGGTCACCCGTTCCAACAGCGGCAGCGGCGAGTACGGAGGGGTGGCGGCCAACGACCGCAACTCGGCCAACTCCTGCTCGCCACGCCGGATCGTCCACCGCACCCCGGCGTGGTCAAGTGACGCGACCCCGACGGCCAGCACGTCACCGCCCACGGCTGCGGTGTGCCAACCCGAGTCGGTGGTGATCCGGCGCGCGTCCACCCCACCGCCGATGGTGGTGCGGATCCGGAACAGATGCCGCTCGCTCGGCTCGCCGTCGCTGGCCTCGACCAGCAGATCGGCCGGGCCGGAAGCGGCCGACAGCCGACCCACCACCCGCCGCACGTACAACGACGGGGGAGTGAGCAGGGTGCCGTCGGCGAACAGGCACCGTGCGTCGTACCCGTCGTGTGCCAACTCCCCGCCGACAAGCACCCGGCCGTCCGGCAGGTGCGCCGGGGTGCCGGCGATCGGCTCGACCCAGCGCGGATCGGCCAGCTCGGCGTGCACCTGCGTCTCACCGGTGCGGGGGTCGACCGCCAGTACCAGCCCGTGCTGCTGCGAGCGGCGCAACACGGTGATCAAGGGGCTGCCCTCGACCCAGTTGACCGCCGTCAGGTACGGGTAGGTCTCCCGGTCCCAGTGCACGTCGACCCAGCCGTCATCGAGGTCCAGCAGGTGCAGGCTGACCTCCGCGTTCGGGCCACCAGCCCGGGGGTACGCGACGGCGGTCGGCGGCCTGCCCGGCTCGGCCGGGTCGTGCAGGTGCCAGCGGTCCAGGCGGGACTCGTCGACCCGGGCGGCGAGCACCGAGCGCCCGTCCGGCGCCCACCAGTAGCCGCGGAACCGCCCGAACTCCTCCGCCGCGATGTGCTCGGCCAACCCCCAGCTCACCCCGGCGTCCTCGCCGGCCAGCAGGGTGTCGGTGCCGTCCGCCTCGATCACCCGCAGCTCGCCCCGGCGCACCCCCTCGCCCGCGTCGGTCACGTACGCCAACCGTTGCCCGGTCGGGTCCGGACGTGGGTCCAGCACCGGGCCGACGGCGGCCACCTCCACCACGTCGCCGTGCACCAGATCCGCCCGGAACAACCGACCGGCCAGCGCGAACACCGCGATCCGACCGGCGGCGTCCAACGCGTACGAGCCGATGCCGGCGGCACTGAGCCGCAGCCGCTCGCGCAGCGCGCGTTCGCCAGGCGAGAGCGACCGGACGTCTCCACCCTCGCCCAGCAGGGTCGCCGGGTCGGCGACCAGGCGTTCCTCGGCGGAGGCCACGTCCAGCAGCCAGAGCGCGTCCGCCGGATCCTCCGGCCCGGCCGAGCGCAGGAAGATCACCCGGGAGCCGTCCTCAGCCACGGAGACAGCGCGCGGCGCGCCGTGGCTGAACCGGCGGGTACGGGCGGCCAGCTCCGGAAAGTCCACAGACCAAATCGTAGAGCGGTACGCGAGGTGATGTGGCCGACCTGGGCGGACGCGTCAGCGTCGGCGGGACCTGACTGCCGGTTAGAGTGACAGTCGTGACGACGCTGCCCGACCGCCGCCTGTTGCTGGTCCACGCGCACCCCGACGACGAGTCGATCGGCACCGGCTCGACGATGGCTCACTACGCCGCCAACGGCGCCCACGTCACGCTGGTGACCTGCACCCTCGGCGAGGAGGGCGAGATCCACGTGCCGGCGCTGGCCCAGCTCGCCGCCGCCGAAGCCGACCAGCTCGGCGGGTACCGGATCGCCGAGCTGGCCGCCGCCTGCGCCGCGCTCGGCGTCAGTGACCACCGCTTCCTGGGCGGGGCCGGCCGCTACCGCGACTCGGGAATGATGGGGCTCGAAACCAACGAACACCCCCGCGCCTTCTGGCAGGCCGACCTCGACGAGGCCGCCGGGCACCTGGTGGAGATCATGCGGGAGGTACGCCCGCAGGTGCTGATCACGTACGACCCGGACGGCTTCTACGGCCACCCCGACCACATCCAGGCCCACCGGGTGGCGATGCGCGCTGTCGAGCTGGCCGCCGCCGAGGGCTGCGCCCCGCTGAAGGTCTACTGGACCGCCATGCCGCTCAGCGTCCTGGAAGCTGGCATGGCGCACTTCGCGGAGTCCTCCGACAACCCGTTCGGCGGCATCGCGGACATCGCCGACCTGCCCTTCGGCACTCCGGACGCCCAGATCGCCGCCCGGATCGACGGCACCGACGAGCACACGGCCAAGGAGGCCGCGATGCGGGCGCACGCCACCCAGATCCCGGCCACCTCCTGGCTCTACTCGATCGCCGGCAACTTCGGCGGCGAGTTCATGGGCGTCGAGTTCTTCACCCTGGCGGTAGGCGAGAAGGGCCCGGGCTCCGGGCCGTACGGCTGGGAGGACGACCTCTTCGCCGGGCTCCCCGGGGAGACCGCACCGACCCGGTCTGCGGTCGGGGCCGGTTCGGGCGGGTCTGTGGTTGGCTCGGGCCGGTCTGCGGTTGGGTCTGGTTCGGATCGGTCTTCGGTCGAGGACGCCCCGGGCCGGTCTTCGGTCGCGGCGGCGGGTCGTCGGTGACTCTGCCCGCGTCGATGACGGTTCTGGACGACCAGGATGCTCCGCCCCCGGCAGGGCCACCGCCGCGACTGCTGGACCTGGGCCTGCGGGTGGCCGGCGCGATCGTCGTGGTGGTCGCCGGAGTGCTCAGCGGGGTGCTCGAACTCCTGCTCGCCACGGTCCGCGTCGGCGGGCAGCTGATCGGCGTCTCGGCACTCCTCGCCGTCGGTGCCAACATCGCGCTGAGCTGGTTCGCGTACGCGGCGGTCGGCCGCAGGTGGGCGGTCGCGCTGCCAGCGGTGCCGTGGTTTGCCCTGATGGTGGTGGCCGCCATCCGGACCAACGAGGGTGACCTGTTGCTGGCCGGCGACAACTGGGTCGGCCTGGCCATGATCGTGGCCGGTGCGATGACCTTCGCGGTGATGGGCTTCCGGCAGATCCTCGCTCCGCCCAGCACGCTCGGGCTGATGACGCCACCCAGGTAAGGGTGGTAGATATTCCAGCCAGGGAGATGAGCCCCGCGACGGGGCGTACGGCAGGAGGGGCTGGCGATGGACAGACGGTGGCGTGACATCGGCGTGCTCGTGGCAGCGCTGTTCGCGGTCAACGTGGTCGCCCGGCTGATCATCCGGTTCGGCTTCGAGGATGACGACACCGTCGCCGACCGGGTGTCGCTGGCGATGTTCGCGGTGATCGGGTTGACCCTGGCCGTGGTCGCCTTCCGCTGGGGTCGTCGCCGGCCACTCGCGGACTGGGCGGCCGACATGGCCCTCGTGGTGCTCGCGGCAATGGTGTTGACAGTGCTGGTCGGGCCCCTCCTGATCGGTCACAACCCGTTCGCCGGGGGCGCGCCGACGTTCTTCGCCCAGATCTGGCTCTACCTGCTCGCCTCCTGCGCCGGCGTGCTGATCGGCTACCTGGTGCTCACCGCGCTGGGGCGCGACTACCGGTCCTGGCAGCTCAAGCGGTACGCCGAGGTCAAAGCCGCCAAACCCCGCCGCGTCGTCCGCCGCTGACCCGTACGAACGCCGCGACCGAGCGCGCCGCTCGCGAGCAAGGCTGGCATGGCCGGGCCGTTGGAACGTGCGCGCTGGCTGCACTCGTTGGTCTGGGTCGGTTGTGCGGGTGGGTGGGTGCGCGCTGTCGGGCTCGCCGCTTGATCAACTCGGTTTTCATGAAGTCGGGCTGTCCCGGGCGAGCGGATGCCCCGACTTCCTGTTGATCAACTCGGGTTTCGTTAAGTCGGGCCATCCCGGGCCGGCCGATGCCGCAACTTCCTGAAAGTCGAGTCGATCACGGTGCCCGGCTCGCCGCGTGTGCCTGACCCGGCCCGCCTGTGCCCGCCGCGCGTGTGGCTGGCTCGCCGCGCGTGTGGCTGGCTCGCGCACATCGCAAAACGGCGCATGGGTGCGGGTTCGCCTTGTGCGCCGGTCCAGGTCAGTGTGGGGCGACCCGGGTCAGGTAGGTGTGGTGCGTGGCGAAGCCGAGTCGCTGGTAGAGCGCGACCGCCGCCGTGTTGTGTTGCTCGACCTGGAGGAACGCATGCGTCGCACCTGCGGACATGCCCCAGGCGGCCAGCTCGTGGATCACCCGGCTGGCCAGCCCCTGACGGCGGGCCACCGGCAACACCTCGATCAGGCTGAGGCCCAGCCAACGCCCCTGGCCGGTCACCGTGCCCCGGCCGACCGCCAGCAGCGTGCCGTCGACGTACACGTGGGCGAAGCGCACCTGGCCCACGGCGGTGAGCACGTGCCGGGCGGCCTCCGGCAGGCCGCCCTTGCGGCCGGCCGCGACGGCCAGCCACTCCGCGCTCGGCGCGGCGGCCAGCTCGACGACCGCATCGGCATCCGCAACGGCGGTGCCGGCCTGACCGGCGGTTGCGGGGGTACGGCGGGCAACCGGTGCGTTGTCGGGCGGTGCGCTGGCCGCCGACGGTTGCAGGGGGAGCGGCGCGGTCTGGACCAGGACCGGCGGGCGGGCGGCCCAGCCGCGGGCGTCCAATTCGGCGCCGACCGGGGCGGCGAGTGGCAGTGGTGTGTTGATGATCGGTGGCTGGCCCCGTTCGGCGTACCAGCGTTCGACAGCGTCCACGGCGGCGGGCAGCGGTCGGTCGGGGTCGCCGATCGGCAGTGCCGAGTTGGCCCGCCCGGTCCAGCCGTCGGCGGCGCGGAGCAGCCAGTCACCGAGTTGGCCCCGGCTCGGTGCCGGCCAGGCCTCGTCGGCGGCCCGTTCCAGCGCCACGACCGCCGCGGCGGTCGGCCGTCGGGTGGGTGGCACCCGCTTGGCGCGGTGGACCTGTGCCACCGGGACCCGGAGTTGGCCCTGCGCGGTGGAGAGCGTGAGATGAGTCTCGGTCAGCTCGACCAACTCGCCGAGGGCATCGGAGAAGAGCGGGCGGCCTTCGCGAATCCCCACAATCCGGCGGACTACGATTCGGTGTCCCACATCCTGCTGTCGGAGCACGATCGACCCCCTCCCCGGCGAGATACTAGGCTCTTACCGTCGCGGGTGATCGCGGCGTGTCTTGCGGAGGAGAAGACCGGTGACCTACATCATCGCCGAGCCGTGCGTGGATGTGCTCGACAAGGCATGCATCGAGGAGTGCCCGGTCGACTGCATTTACGAGGGCAATCGGATGCTCTACATCCACCCCGACGAGTGCGTCGACTGTGGTGCCTGCGAGCCTGTCTGCCCCGTGGAGGCGATCTTCTACGAGGACGACGTCCCGGAGCAGTGGAAGGACTACACCGGCGCCAACTACGAGTTCTTCGAGGAGCTGGGCTCGCCCGGTGGCGCCTCGAAGGTCGGCAAGGTGGAGAAGGACGCCACCTTCGTCGCCGCGCAGCCGCCGCGCGGCGAGGGCCACTGAACCGGCCCGCGCCGGTCTCGTCGCGACTGCCCGAGTTCACCTGGGACACCCTTGACGCCGCGGCCACGCTGGCCGCGGCGCATCCGGGGGGCCTGATCAACCTCTCCATGGGTACGCCTGTCGACCCGGTGCCCGAGGTGATCCGGCGGGCGTTGGCTGACGCGTCCGATGCTCCCGGTTATCCGCTGACCGCCGGCACCTCGGCGTTGCGGGCCGCGATCGCGGCGTGGGTGTCCCGGGCCTGTGGTGCCGGGGTCGACGGTCTCGGTGTGCTGCCGACCATCGGCTCGAAGGAGCTGGTCGCCTGGCTGCCGACCCTGCTCGGCATCGGGCCGGGTGACGTGGTGGTGGTGCCGTCGATCGCGTACCCCACCTACGAGGACGGCGCCCGGTTGGCTGGCGCGACTGTCGTGCGCACCGACTCGCTCACCTCGCTGGGGCCGACCCCGCGGGTCCGCCTGGTCTGGGTCAACTCGCCCGGCAACCCGACCGGCCGGGTGCTGCCCGCGGCGCATCTGCGCAAGGTGGTCGACTGGGCTCGGGAACGCGGCGCGGTGGTCGCCAGCGACGAGTGCTACCTGCCGCTCGGCTGGTCGGCGGAGCCGGTTTCGGTGCTGTCGCCGCAGGTCAGCGGTGGCAGCTATGCCGGGCTTCTCGCCCTGCACTCGCTGTCCAAGCGGTCCAACCTCGCCGGCTACCGGGCCGGCTTCGTCGCCGGTGATCCGGCGCTCGTCGCCGAGCTGCTGAAGGTGCGCAAACACGCGGGGATGATCGTTCCCACGCCGGTGCAGGCGGCCATGGTGGCGGCACTTGAGGACGAGCGACACGCCGAGGAGCAGCGGGAGCGTTACCGCGCCCGGCGGGAGGTGCTGGCCGCCGCGTTCACCGGTGCGGGGTTCACCGTCGAGCACTCCGAGGCCGGGCTCTACCTCTGGCTCACCCGAGGTGAGGACTGCTGGCAGACAGTCGACTGGCTGGCTCGGCGCGGCATCCTCGTCGCCGCCGGCGTCTTCTACGGTCCCGGCGGCCAACAGCACGTGCGGGCGGCGCTCACCGAGTCCGACGAGCACATCGCCGGCGTCGCGGCACGCCTCGCCGAGGTCTGATCGCGCTCCCGGGCGGTCGAGCCGTCGGCCCGACCGCCCGGACGGTGTCAGTCGGCGATCTGCCGGAAGACCCGCAGCAGGGTGTTCCGGCTCTGCTTCTCCAGCAGTTCGCTGCCCATCAGCTCCTGCATGGCGACCACCCGGCCGTCGTGCAGTGTCACCTCGGCCTTCAGCGGCACCTCCCGCTTGACGTCCACGGAGATGATCTCCTCGTAGGGCAGGAACGTGTGCCCGGCCACCAACTCCGCCAACGGCACCGAGCCGACAAGCGCGCGTAGCCGCTTCTCGCCCTGGCTGGCCTTGCCGGGGTTGCCGATCAGGACCAGTCCTCGGTCGAGGATGAGCACGTCGTGCTCCGTACCGTCGATCTTGATGTTGGCCAGTGCGCCGATCAGGCCGGCGTCCCGCCCGGAGACCCGGTCCTCCACCACCGTCGCGCCGGCGGGGTCGATGCCCAGCTCGGCCAGGCGGGCCAACGCCACGTCCAGGGTCTGCGGCGCGACTGCCAACTTGGCGATCTCGGCGAGGTCCCACGGCTGCCCCTGCGGCCCGACGAGCTGTGCCGGGCCGGACCAGGAGAGCTGCCACCGCGCCTGACCGGAGCGGACTGCCGCGTTGTCGAGCAGCGTCTCCATCGGCCCGGCGAACTGGGCCGCGGCCTCGTCGGGGGTCGCGTCGCCGAAGAACTGCTCGGCGAACTCCCCCAACCGGCCGGAGCGCACCAGGTCCAGCACTGTCGTGAGGCCCGGCTGCGACACGCCGGTGAACCGCCCCGCGGCCCGGTAGACGCCGTCCGCCCGCTGTTGCACGCCGGCCGCGACCGCCGCGGCGATGAACTGCGCCCAGGGCAGCACCTGGCGACGGCCGTGGTCGACGACGAGCCCCTGCAACTGCCGTCCGGCGGCGGCGATGTCGGCGAGCAGCAGCGCGGCGGGCCGCTCGTCCGGTGCGACGACCCCGGCCGGCAGGGCTGCCATCGCGGTGACCCGGACGCCGATCGGCGGGTGGGTGTCCCACGGCGAGGGATCCTGGTCGGGGGCGTTCTCCCGCATCTCGGCGATCTCGTCCCGCCGGCCGTGCAGCAGTTGACCGAAGCCGCCGAAGAGGTCGTCCGGCGCCAGCTCGGCGGACCAGCCCGGCTCGACGTAGCGTCGCATGAAGAAGCCCCAGGCGGCGTCGAGCGCCGGCAGGGTACGCAGCGCGGAGGTCGCGGCGTCGTGCCCGGCCAGCAGCACCGAGGAGCGGTCGGCCTCCAGCTCCTGCCGCCGTGACGCGGCGTTGTCCACGATCAGGTAGAGCTTCGCGTAGCCCTTGAAGACCCAGCCGATCGGGTTACGCGGGCTGATCTGCTCCAGCGTCTCCGCGATCGCCAGCCGACCCCGGTACGCCACCCCGCCGAGGCGGGTGTGCTTGCCGGAGTAGTGGCCCAGCTCGTGCGCGAGGACCGAGCGCAGCTGGTCGGTCCGCATCGCCTGGAGCAGCGGCAGCCCGACGTACAGGGTGCGCCGTCCGCCGACCAGGCCGAGCAGTCGGCTCTGCTCGGCGACCGCCGCGTTCACCTCGGGCACCAGCCGGATCTCGTCCGGGGCGCGGGTGCCGACCGCGGTGGCCAGCTCGCGCACCGTGGCCCAGAGACCCGGCGCCTCGCGCTCGGTGAGGATCAGGCCGGGTGCCGGCTCGTTCTTCGTACGGATCGCGCGCCACAGCCCCACGGCGACCGCGCCCAGCGCGATGACCAGGGGTAGCAGCAGCTTGCCGGTGACGATCCCGTTGGTGTGGTCGAACAGCCAGACGCCGAGCGCGACGACGGCGGCGAGCTGGAGGAGCGCGACGACGTAGAAGCCGATCAACATGACCACCGAGGCGAGCGCCCGGTATGTCGCGGACATTGGATTTCCTTCCCGCTGAAGCCCGCGTCGACGTGGCGGGCGGCGGAGCGGACCGTACGACGCTGATCTGAACCGGACAACCCCCTTCCGGGCCGGCCTCGGTCAGATTTACGATCTTGCGGTTCGTGACCCGGGGGAGAGGGCAGCGCGCCGCCGGCCGGTCGAGGTGATCGGCGACCAGGTGACCACCCTGTCCTGGCTGGGCGCTGAGGACTGACCGGCGGTCGGGCCGGCCTCGGACGATATCCTCGGCCGGACCCGGTCGGGGCCGCGTCCGGCCCCCCCCAGCAGGAACGTCGAGGTGTGCGGATGGTGGACAGGCCCGGCGGGAGGGTGCGGGCGGCGGTGGTCGGCACCGGCCTGATCGGAGGCTCGGTGCTGCTCCGGTTGCAGGCCGTGGGCATCGACGTGACCGGGTGGGATCCGGACGAGGCCACCCGGCGGGAGGCCCGGCGGATCGGCGTACCCGCTCCGGACCGGCTGGTCGACGCGGTGGCCGACCGGGACGTGGTCTTCCTCTGCGGGCCGTTGCCCACCCTGCCGGCGACGCTTGTCGAGGTGGCGGCGATGACCGGTGAGCGGTGTGTGCTGACCGACGTCGGCAGCACCAAGGAGGAGGTGGCGGCGTTCGCCGCCACCCAGGGGCTGACGCGCCGGTTCGTGCCCGGCCACCCGATGGCCGGCACCGACCGGGCGGGCCTGACGGCCGCGGGGCCGGACCTGCTCACCGGCGCCGCCTGGGTGCTCTGCCCCGCGTCCGGGGCGGCCACGATCGCGTTCCGCTGGCTGGCCGGGCTGCTGGTGGACGTCTTCGAGGCCCGGGTGGTGCCGATGTCCGCGGCGGAGCACGACTCGGCCGCCGCCCTCGCCTCACACGTGCCGCACCTGCTGGCCGGCGCGTTGGCCGGTGCCGTGCAGCGGGCGCCGCTGCGCGACGCGATCCTCGCGCTCGCCGCGGGCAGCTTCTCCGATGGCACCCGGGTCGCTGGCACCCCCGCCGATCGGACCGCGAACATGCTGCTCGGCAACCGGGACCGGGTGCTGCGCGAGCTGACCGAGGTCACCGCGTTCCTGGACGACCTGACCGCCGCGCTGCGCGCCGGCGACGCACCGGCGCTCACCGCGCGCTACGACGAGGCACGTGCCTCCCGCGCGGCGCTGCGTGACCGCCGGTTCGACGCGTACGACAGGCAGTTCCCCCTCGGCGGTGACCACACCGCCGAGGTGTCCTGGCTGCGCGGGCTGGGGGTGGCCGGCGGTCATCTGACCGGTCTGCACGTCGGCGTTGAGACCGTCTCCTACGCGGCGCGGCGGCCCGCGGCTGACTAGGCTGAGGGGCATGGCGGCGGACAGTCCGGTGGTGCAGGTGCGCGGCGAGGCGTACCGGGAGGTGCCGCCCGAGTTGGCCCGGTTCGCGGTCACCGCGACCGCGCGGGACCGGGATCGGGAGACCACCCTGACCAGGCTGGCCGAGCGTGCCGCCGCCATCCGGGTGCTGCTGGACGGCTCCGGGCCGGCGGTGGCGCGGCGGGAGACCGGCGACCTGCGGGTGCGACCGGAGACCCGCCGCTCGGGTGAGCGGGTCGTCGCCTGGCACGGCAGCGTGACCACCACTGTCACCGTCACCGACTTCACCGCCCTCGGCGAGCTGATGCTCCGGCTGGCCGACCAGGATCAGGTCGAGGTGGCTGGGCCCTGGTGGGAGCTTCGCCCGGACAGCCCCGCGCACCGCGAGGCCCGACACGCCGCGATCCGCGACGCGCTGGTGCGGGCCCGGGAGTACGCCGAGGCGCTCGGCACCCAGGTCACGTCGTTGCTTGAGCTGGCCGACGCCGGGCCGGCCGACCGGCCGATGTTCGCTCGCGCGGCGTTCGCCGGGAGCGGCGCGGGTGGTGGCCCGCCGGAGCTTGAGTTGGACCCGCAGCCGCAGACCGTCCAGGCGGCCGTGCAGGCGCGGTTCACGATCAGCACGCCGGTCCTCGACTGATGCCACCGGCTCTGGTGTTGTCCGTCGACGCGTTGGTGCATCGCGCGCTGGCGTTGGCCGAGGCGGGCCCGCGACAACTGCTGGGCATCGCCGGCGCGCCGGGAGCTGGGAAGTCCACGCTGGCCGAGCAGGTCGTGGCGGCCGTCGGGTCGACCGCCAGGCTGGTGCCGATGGACGGCTTCCACCTGGCGCAGACGCAGCTGGTCCGGTTGGGTCGCGCGGAGCGCAAGGGCGCGGTGGACACCTTCGACGCCAACGGGTTCGTCTCGTTGCTGCGCCGGTTGCGTCGGTTGGAGCCCACCTCGGTGTACGCGCCGGAGTTTCGCCGGGAGTTGGAGGAGCCGGTGGCCGGGGCGATCGAGGTGCCGCCGTCGGTTCGACTGGTGGTGACCGAGGGCAACTATCTGCTCCTGCCGGACTTCCCGTGGCAGGAGGTGCGCACGCTGCTGCACGAGGCGTGGTTCCTCGATCTGGACGCCGACCTGCGCCAGCGTCGGTTGACGGCTAGACACGAGGCGTTCGGGCGGTCGCCGGAGCAGGCACGCGAGTGGGCGCTGGGCAGTGACGAGGCCAACGCGGCCCTGATCACCCCCACCGCCGACCGGGCCGACCTGGTGGTCCGCCTGCCCGACCCGCCGGCCGCCTGAGCGCCACCACGCGGCGGGGATCGCGGCGCGGGTCGGCCGGCTGACCTGCCGATCGCCGGGCCGGTCGACCGGCGTTGGCGGTCAGTCCAGTTCGCGGACCGGCCGGGCGGGGTTGCCGACGGCGACCACGTTGGCGGGCAGGTCCCGGGTCACCACCGCACCGGCGCCGACGACGGTGTTGGCGCCGATCGACACCCCGGCCAGCACTATGGCGCCGCCGCCGAGCCAGACGTTGTCGTCGAGGGTGATCGGCTTGGCGGCCTCCCACTTGTCGCGGCGTGGCCCGGGCTCCACGGGGTGGGTCGGCGTGAGTAGCTGCACGTTCGGTCCGATCTGGACGTCGGCGCCGATGGTGATCGGTGCGACGTCGAGGAAGACCGCGTGGTAGTTGACGAAGCTGCGGGGCCCGATCCGGATCTGCCAGCCGTAGTCGCAGTAGAACGGTGGGCGGATCCAGGTGTCGTCGCCCAGGTCGCCGAGCAGGTCACGCAGTGCCGCCAGCCGCGCCTGCGGATCCGCCGCCGGGCTGGTGTTGAAGCGTTCCATCAGCCGGGCGGCCCGGTCCAGGTCGGCGATGATCTCGGGGTCGTCGGCGAGGTACGGCTCACCGGCGAGCATGCGGTCCTTCATGGAGGTCATCCGGTCGATGATGCCCGTCGACACTGCCGCGGGTTGGCAGGTCCGTCATATTTTCGACCCCTTTTTTGCATACCGGGTATGCAATACTGGCGGCGGTCTATGCGCGTCTCATGGATATAGACGTCCACGAAGGAGGAACAGTTGCATCGACGCAGCAGAATTTCTGTCGCCGTCACCGCCGTCGCGGCTCTCGTGCTGGGCACACCGGCGACCGCGATGGCCAGCCCACCCACCACCGCCCCCACCACCGCCCCCGACGCCGCCCCGCGTACCGCGACCGGCACCGCGAAGACGGTCACCCTGCTCACCGGTGACCGGGTCACCGTCTCCGCGTCCGGATCCGCCGCCGTCCGTCCCGGCCCCGACCGTGGGCAGCTGCGCTTCCTCACCAGCCGCGAGCGCGGTCAGCTCACAGTGCTGCCGGAGGACGCCCTGCCGCTGATCCGCGCCGGCCGGGTCGACCGGCGACTGTTCGACGTGACCGGCCTGATCGCCGCCGGTTACGACGACGCCCGCCGCGACAACCTGCCGCTGCTGGTGTCGTACGGCTCCACCGGCACCGCTCGGCGTGCCCCGGCCGCCCTGCCCGGCACGCGGGTGACGCGCGACCTGCCGGCGATTCACGGCGCCGCCCTGGCCACCGACAAGTCCTCCCTCGGTGCGGTCTGGGCGACTGTCGCCACCGGCCCCTCCGGGGCCCGCCTCGACGCGGCGGGGGGCGTCGAGCGGATCTGGCTGGACGGCCGCCGCAAGGTGACCCTCGACCACAGCGTGCCGCAGATCGGCGCGCCCGCCGCCTGGGCGGCCGGGTTCACCGGCGCGGGAGTGTCAGTCGCGGTGCTGGACACCGGCGTCGACGCGACCCACCCGGACCTCGCCGGCAAGGTGGCCGAGGCGCGCAACTTCACCGAGGCCGCCGACGCTCGGGACACGGTCGGCCACGGCACCCACGTGGCCTCGACCATCGCGGGCACCGGCGCGGCCTCCGGCGGCAAGTACCGGGGTGTGGCGCCGGACGCCACACTGCTGGACGGCAAGGTCTGTGAGGACTCCGGCTGCCCCGACTCGGCGATCCTCGCCGGCATGCAGTGGGCCGCCGTGGAGAAGAAGGCCGCCGTGATCAACATGAGCCTCGGCGGCTGGGACACCCCGGAGGTCGACCCGCTGGAGGAGGCGGTGCAGACCCTGACGGCGCAGACCGGCACGCTGTTCGTCCTCGCCGCCGGCAACGACGGCGCGGACGGCTCGGTCGGCTCACCGGCCTCCGCCGACGCCGGGCTCGCAGTGGGCGCTGTGGACCGCGACGACGAACTGGCCGACTTCTCCAGCCGGGGCCCCCGGGTCGGCGACGACGCGCTGAAGCCGGACATCACCGCGCCCGGCGTCGACATCGTCGCCGCGCGATCCGCCAACGGTGTCATCGGCGACCCGGTGGGGGACCGCTACGTCACGATCTCCGGCACCTCGATGGCCACTCCGCACGTGGCCGGGTCGGCCGCGCTGCTGGCCCAGCAGCACCCGGGATGGCGGGCCGACCGGCTCAAGGCCACCCTGATGGCTGCCGCCAAACCGCATCCGGACCAGACCGCCTACCAGCAGGGCGCCGGGCGGGTCGACGTCGCGCACGCGATCACCCAGGAGATCACCAGCGACCCGGTGAGCGTCTCGTTCGGGCGTGCGCTCTGGCCGCACGGTGACGACGCCCCGATCACCCGCACGGTGACCTGGCGCAACGACGGTCCGGCCCCGGTCACCGTGGACCTGAGCGTCGAGGGCGCCGGCCCCGGCGGTCGCGCGCTGCCTGCCGGCCTGTTCGCCCTGGGTGCCAACCAACTCACAGTGCCGGCGGGTGGCACCGCCGCCACGACCGTCACCGCGGACACCCGGATCGGCGACGCCGACGGCTACTGGACCGGGCGGATCGTGGCCCGCTCCGGTGCGGCGGTCGCGGTCACCCCGCTGGCCGTGCACCGGGAGGTGGAGAGCTACACGCTCACCGTGGAGCACCTGAACCGCGCCGGCGCCCGCACCCCGGACCACTGGACCATGCTGCTCGGGATGGACACCTTCGGCGCATGGGACCTGGTCAGCTCCGACGGGGTGGCCACAGTGCGGCTGCCCAAGGGGCACTACGGGCTCAGCGGCCTCGTCTACGAGCCCGGCCCGGAGGACGAGCCGCGCGGGATGTCCCTGCTGACGCAACCCGTACTGACCGTCGAACGGGACACCCGGATCGTCGTGGACGCCCGGCAGGCCAAGCCGCTACGGACCACCATTCCGGACCGGACGGCCGTCCCGGAGCTGATCGACGTCAGCGGCAACTTCACGGCCGAAGACGGCAGCGCGTACACCGTCGGGCTCTGGGCTGACACATTCACCGACCTGGCCAGCGGTAACATCGGCAGGTCGGTCTCCGCCGACCGGTTCGTCGCCACCGTCAGCAGCCAGTGGATCAAGCCGGACACGGCCGACAGCCCGTACCTGTACGCGCTGGCCGAAGCGATCCCGGGCCGCATGCCCACCGGGTTCGTCCGCGACTACGCCCGACGGGACCTGGCCACCGTCGTGCACCGGTTCCGCGGCGGTGACCCGGGCATCGAGGCCGATCGGGTGGTGTACCCCGTGCTGGAGTACAACGTCGGCGGCGCCGCCCTGGGTCTGCGCACCACAGTGCCCGGCCAGCGGGTCGAGTACTACAACACCAAGAACGTGAAGTGGGAGTCCGAGCTCTACTTCGGGACGCGGGACGAGGACGGCTGGTTGAACGCGAATGCCGCGCTCTTCTCCACCCCCACCGCGTACCGGGCCGGACGGACGGTGACGGAGACCTGGAATCAGGCACCGTACGGGCCGTCCTTCCCGAACCCGAGGTGGCCGCACCAGAGCGTCACCCGGGTGGGTGACACCATCGCGGTCGACGTGCCACTGTTCAGCGACGCGGCCGGGCACCCGGGCGGCTCGTTGAGCGACAGTGAGACAACCACGCTCTGGCGCGACGGCAAGCTGGTCGACGAGAGCGAGTACGGCGGCTACGGGGAGTTCACAGTGCCGCCGGGCGCGGCGGACTACCGGCTCGTCACGTCGTCGAAGCGAAGCTTCACCGACCTGAGCACCGCTGTCGAATCCAGCTGGACCTTCCGGTCACGGCACGTCGCCGGGGACACGCCGGCCCGGCTGCCCCTGTCGGCGGTGCGTTTCGCACCACCGTTGCGGGTCGACAACAGCGCTCCGGCCGGTCGGGACTTCGTCGTCCCGGTGCGGGTGCAGCGGCAGCCCGGCGCGCCGGCGGCCCGGGTGGAGAAGATCGCTGTCGACGTCTCCTACGACGGCGGGAAGACCTGGGGCAGGGCGAAGCTGGTCCGGACCTCCGCCAACGGCTGGTCGGCCACGCTGCGGCACCCGGCCGGCACCGGCCACGTGTCGCTGCGGGCCACCGCCCAGGACACCGCGGGTAACACGGTGACCCAGAAGATCATCCAGGCGTACCGGTTGCGCTGAGGCGTACCCCGTCCGGGTCCGCGGCCGAGCGCCGCGGACCCGGCGGGTTCGTCAGTCGTTGGCGTGCAGGGCGGCGTTCAGCTCGATGCCCCGGCCGGTACGTGGCCGGGCCTCCAACGCGCCGGTCACCGAGTTGCGCCAGAACAGCAGGCCGTCGACGCCGGACAACTCCCGGCCCTTGACCACCCGGCCGTCCGGAAGGGTGATCTTCGACGCGGCGGTGATGTAGCAGCCGGCCTCGACCACACAGTCGTCACCGAGCGAGATCCCGACACCGGCGTTCGCCCCGACCAGGCTGCGCTCGCCGATGCTGACCCGGTCGGTGCCGCCGCCGGAGAGGGTGCCCATGATGGAAGCGCCGCCGCCGATGTCGGAGCCGTCGCCGACCAGCACACCCTGCACGATCCGCCCCTCGACCATCGAGGTGCCGACGGTGCCGGCGTTGAAGTTCACGAAACCCTCGTGCATCACCGTCGTGCCGGCGGCCAGGTGGGCGCCCAGGCGGACCCGGTCCGCGTCGGCGATCCGCACCCCGGAGGGCACCACGTAGTCGGTCATCCGGGGGAACTTGTCAACCCCGTACACCGCCAGGTGGCGGCCGGCCGCGCGCTCGATCACCCGCAGCTCGTCCACCCGCTCCGGTGGGCACGGCCCGGCGGACGTCCAGGCCACGTTGGCCAGCTTGCCGAAGATGCCGTCGAGGTTGAGCTGGTTGGGTCGCACCAGGCGGTGCGAGAGCAGGTGCAACCGGAGGTACGCGTCGGGGGCGTCCTTGATCGGGTCGTCGAGCGAGCCGATCACGGTGACCACCTGGACGGTACGCAGACCGGGCAGTGCCCGTTCGCCGAGCGCCGCCGGCGGCAGGTCGAGCACGTCCGACTTGTCCTCCCCGGCGACAAGCGGCAACTCGCCCAGGCCCAGCTTGCCGGTCGGGTACCAGGTGTCGAGCACCTGCTCATCTGCCGTGACGGTGGCCAGGCCAATGCCCCAGGCGGAATCTGCGGACGTCACTGTTGCACCTCTCGGTCGCGGCCGGGCCGGCCTCAGCTCACTCCTCGCGCGGACAGACCTGAAGGTACCGTGCGAACCATGGAGAACCCGCTGACCCCCGAGGTCCTCGCCGATCCGGTGCAGCTGACCCGCGCTCTGGTCGACATAGAGTCCGTATCCCTGAACGAGAAGGTGATCGCCGACTGTGTCGAGGAGGTGCTGCGGGGCGTACCGCACCTGACCACCCACCGACACGGCAACACCGTGATGGCGCGTACCGACCTCGGTCGGTCGCAGCGCGTCGTGTTGGCCGGGCACCTCGACACTGTGCCCCTGAACAACAACTTCCCGTCGACCATGCGCGGCGACCTGATGTACGGCTGCGGCACCTCCGACATGAAGTCCGGCACCGCGTACGCGCTGCACCTGGCGGTCACGCTGCCCGAACCGCGCTACGACGTGACGTACTTCTTCTACGAGGCCGAGGAGATCGAGTCGCGGTACAACGGGCTCAACCTGGTGGGCCAGGCGTACCCGGAGTGGCTGGAGGCGGACTTCGCGGTGCTGCTGGAGCCGACGTACGGCATCGTCGAGGCGGGCTGTCAGGGCACCATGCGGGCCATCGTGACGACCACTGGTGAGCGGGCGCACGCGGCGCGCTCCTGGCACGGCGTGAACGCCATCCACGCCGCCACCGAGGTGCTGCGGCGTCTCCAGACGTACGAGGCACGCCGGGTCACCATCGAGGGCTGCGACTACCGCGAGGGCATGAACGCGGTACGGATCATCGGCGGGGTCGCCGGCAACGTGATCCCCGACCGGTGCGAGATCGAGGTCAACTACCGGTACGCGCCGGATCGCGACCCGGCGGCCGCGGAGGCGCACCTGCGGGAGGTGTTCGCCGGCTTCGACCTGGCGGTGACCGACGCGATGGCCGGTGCGGCCCCGGGGCTACAGGCGGCTCCGGCGCAGGAGTTCCTGGCGGCGGTGGGCGCGGCGCCGATCGGCAAGCTGGGCTGGACGGACGTGGCCCGGTTCGCGGCCATGGGCATCCCCGCGCTGAACTTCGGCCCGGGCGACCCCAACCTCGCCCACCACAAGGACGAGCACGTCGAGATCAGCAAGATCCGCGACGGCGCGGCAACCCTGCACCGCTGGCTGGCCCCAGCCTGACTCTGGCCAGCGGGCGTCGCGCTCGGCCCGGTCGGGATTGCGGCCGGGCCGGGGTTGCGCTCGGCCCGGTCCGGAGTTGCGCCGGTGATCAAGAGGTTTGCGTCAGCCGGGCCCGTTGTCGGCGACGTGAACCTCTTGATCAGCTCCTGAGGGGGCGGAGGCTGCGGGGGAGACGAGGGCGGGGTCCTGTGCTCTGCTGCGGCGGCGTTCAGCCACCACGTCTCGGATCCGTCGCTGCATCTGGCGACGGATCCGGATCATCTCGCTGTTACTGATCACGCTGTCTCCTCCCCCGAAGGCGCGCGCCGGGCATACCCGGTATGTGAATAGTAAGACGTACGGGGAAGCGAAATAGTTGCCCATGATCCTGAACTATTTCTCGGCGTCCCCGCCCCGCACACCTGCGCGGTGCCGCTCCACTACGGTTGCCCCATGAGCCAGAGCAACGGGCGGGAGGCCGGTCGCGGTCCAGGGCAGGAGCGACACCGGGGCGCGGTCACGCTGCGCCGGGGGTCGATCCCGAGCAGCACCGCCGACCAACGGTTGCTGGATTCGAGTGGGCGGGGCGACTGGAAGACCAAGGACGCCTGGCGCGCGCTGCGCATCCTCTCCGAGTTCGTCGAGGGTTTCGACACCCTCGCCGACCTGCCGCCAGCGGTCAGCGTGTTCGGCTCCGCACGCAGCGGCCCGGACAGCACCGAGTGCCGGCTGGCCGAGCAACTGGGCGGCGCGCTCGCCCGGGCCGGCTACGCGGTGATCACCGGGGGCGGGCCAGGGGTGATGGAGGCCGCCAACCGCGGCGCCAGTGAGGCAGGTGGGCTCTCCGTCGGGCTCGGCATCGAGCTTCCGTTCGAGCAGGGCCTCAACGAGTGGGTCGATCTGGCCATCGACTTCCGCTACTTCTTCGCCCGCAAGACGATGTTCGTCAAGTACGCGCAGGCGTTCGTCGTGCTGCCCGGTGGGTTCGGCACCATGGACGAGCTGTTCGAGGCGCTCACCCTGGTGCAGACCGGCAAGGTCACCCGGTTCCCGGTGGTGCTGATGGGTGTCGCCTACTGGCAGGGCCTGCTCGACTGGATGCGCGACACGATGGCCGCCGACGGCAAGATCGGGCCGGTCGACCTGGACCTGATCTGTCTCACCGACGACGTCGACGCCGCGGTTCGGTACATCGTCGAGGCGGAGGCCGCACTCTCCGTGGAGCAGGAGGCGGTCCGCGACGAGGCCGTCGCGCGTACCGGTGCGGACCGGCAGGCCGCCGCCGCGCAGGCCGCCGACCAGCCCCGGGACAACTGATGGCCGCGATCTGCGTCTTCTGCGCCTCCTCCCGCACCCTGGACCAGCGCTGGTTGGACCTGGCCACCGAGACCGGTGTGGAGCTGGCCCGACGCGGTCACACGCTGGTCAGCGGCGGCGGCTGCGTCGGCATGATGGGCGCGCTGGCGGACGGCGCCCGCTCCGCCGGTGGGCGCACCCTGGGGGTGATCCCACAGTCGCTCGTCGATCTGGAGGTCGCCGACCTGGCCTCGGACGAGCTGCTGGTGACCGACTCGATGGCCAGCCGGAAGACCCTGATGATCGACAAGTCGGACGCGTTCCTCACGCTGCCCGGTGGGTTGGGCACCCTGGACGAGCTGTTCGAGGTCTGGACCACCGCGACCCTTGCCCTGCACACCAAGCCGATGGTGCTGATCGACACCGACGGCTTCTACCGCCCCCTGCTGGACTGGCTGGACGGGTTGGCCGACCAGACCTTCCTCAAGACCGCCGGCCGCAACCTCCTGACGGTGACCACCACAGTCCCCGAAGCCCTAAACGCCCTAGATTCCCACCTGACCTAACCCGCCCCACCCGCCCCGCCCCGACTGCGGTGATCATGGATTTATCGGCGCCGTTATCGGCGTGTCGCGCCAATGACTTCATGATCGACGGAGGTGGATGGGGTGGGGGTGGGGGATTGGGTGGGTGTCGTATGGGTCTGATGGGATGAGCTGATGCAGGCGTACCGGTTGGTGCGGCGGTCCGGGGGGCCGCCGCGGGGGGACGGGAACGCACCTGCCGAGGCTTCCGTGCTCGCTGGCGGCGGCACGTCCGGGGGCGGTGGCGTCGAGTCGCACGGGCCCGGGCGCGAAGGCGCACCCGGGCTGACGGCCGGCGGCACCGGTTGGCGGGTCGACGCGGTGCAGGCCGAGGTGGTCGGGCACACCGACGGGCCGATGCTCGTGCTCGGCGGGCCGGGCACCGGCAAGACCAGCACCCTGGTCGAGGCGGTCGCCGCCCGGGTGACCGAGGGGGTCGACCCGGAACGGATCCTGGTGCTGACCTTCGGCCGTCGCGGGGCCACCGCCCTGCGCCAGCGCATCGAGGCCCGGGTCGCACAGGACGGGCACCGGGTGCTGCGCGAGCCGCTGGTGCGCACCTTCCCGGCGTACGCGTTCGGGTTGCTGCGCCGCGCCGCCGCCGAGCGGGGCGAGCCGTCGCCCCGGCTGCTGACCGGCCCCGAGCAGGATCTGATCATCCGCGAGCTGTTGGACGTGGTGGGCGAGGAGCCCGAGGACGACCCGGTCGGTTGGCCGACCGACCTGCGCCCGGCCCTGCGGACGCGGGCCTTCGCCGGCCAGCTGCGTGACCTGCTCATGCGCGCCGCCGAGCGCGGCGTGGGCCCTGTCGAGTTGGCCCGGCTGGGTGAGAAGCTCGGCCGCGCCGACTGGCCGGCCGCCGCCCGCTTCCTGCGGGAGTACGTCGCCGTGCTCGCGCTGCGCGACGTCAGCAACCGGGGCTCCATCGCGTACGACCCGGCGGAGCTGGTCCGGGCGGCCACCGGGCTGCTGCGCGACGACGAGGAGTTGCTGGCCGCCGAACGCCGTCGGCTCGCCCACGTGTACATCGACGAGTTGGCCGACACCGACCCCGCCCAGCTGGAGTTGCTCTCGGTGATCGCGGGCGGAGGCAAGTCGCTCGTCGCGTTCGCCGACCCGGACTCCTCCACGTACGCCTTCCGGGGCGCCGACCCGGCCGGGGTGACCACGTTCGCGCACCGCTTCCGGACCGCGTCCGGCGCACCGGCCGCGCAGGTGCTGCTGACCACGTCGTACCGGGCCGGGCCGGGGCTGCTCGCGGCGATCGCCCGGCTGGGCCGTCGGCTGCGCGGGCCGGCCGCGCACCGTCGGCTGCACCCACTGCCGGACGCGCCGCCCGGGACGGTCGAGGTGCACACGTTCCGCTCGACGACAAGTGAGGCCGCCTGGTTGGCCCACGCGCTGCGCTCGGCCCACCTGCTCGACGGCGTGCCCTGGTCGCGGATGGCGGTGCTGGTGCGGTCCGCCGCCCTGCAACTGCCCACTCTGCGACGGGCGCTGCACGCTGCCGGCGTACCGACAGTGGTGCACGGCGAGGACCTGCCCCTGCACCTGCAACCGGCGGTCGCGCCGCTGCTGCTCCTGCTGCGGTGTGCACTGGAGCCGGAGAAGCTGGACGAGGAGTCGGCGGTCGCGCTGCTGCACTCGCCGCTGGGCGGGGCGGACCCGCTGGCCGAGCGGCGGCTGCGGCAGGGCCTGCGTGCCCTCGCGCTGGCTGGCGGTGACCGACGCCCGTCGGGTGAGCTGATCGTCGAGGCCCTGCGCGACCCGGAGGAACTTGCCGACATCGAGCGCCGCTGGGCCGAGCCGGCGCAGGCGGTGGCCGGTCTGCTGGCCATTGCCCGGGAGGCCGCCGCCCGGCCGGGCTCGACCGCCGAGGACGTGCTCTGGGCCGTGTGGAGTGCCAGCGGTCTCGCCGAGCGCTGGGCGGGTGCGATCAACCAGGGGCGGCCGGCGGCCGGCGAGGGGGACCTGGCCCGGCGGCGGCGGGCCGAGGCGGCCGACCGCGACCTCGACGCCGTGCTCGTGCTCTTCGATGCGGCCGCCCGGTTCACCGACCGGCTGCCCGGCGCCCGCACCGAGGTCTTCCTCGACCACGTCCTCGCCCAGGATCTGCCGGCCGACACCATCGCGCCGACCGCCGACCGGGGTGCGGCGGTGCGTCTGCTCACCGCGCACGCCGCGAAGGGCCTGGAATGGGACCTGGTCGCGGTGGCCGGCGTGCAGGAGGGCAGCTGGCCGGACCTGCGACTGCGGGGCAGCCTGCTCGGCTCCGAGCGGCTGGTCGACGTGCTGGCTGGCCGGTCCGTCGACGGTGCCACCAGGGCGAACGTGGTGGGGCAGACCTCGGCGTTGCTGGACGAGGAGCGCCGGCTCTTCCACGTCGCGATCAGCCGGGCCCGGCATCGGCTGCTGGTCAGCGCCGTGGCCTCGGCCGCCGTCGGCGGTGACGATCACGAGGAGCAACCGAGCCGGTTCCTGCACGAGCTGGGCCCGAGCACACCGCCGCCGACCCCGCCGAGTACGCCGCCGACAGCGCCCGGCCCACCGCCCGGCCCCCGCGCCGAGCCGTCCTCCGGCGGCACCGGGGGCGCTGCGGTGGGCGGGACCGGCGATGACGGCGAGCCGGACCGTCCCGGCGCACTGCCGGTGACCCGTCCGCCTCGGGCGCTCACCCTGCCGGCGTTGGTGGCCGAGTTGCGTACCGCCATCACCGACCCGGCCGCTCCGGCGGCCCGGCGGCGCGCGGCCGCGGCCGAACTGGCCCGGCTCGCCGCCGCCGGAGTGCCCGGTGCGCACCCGGACGACTGGTGGGGGTTGCGCGCGCTCTCCGATGACCGGCCGCTGGTCGACGACGGGGACCCGGTGCGGGTCACCCCGTCGGCCATGGAGAGCGCACTGCGGTGCAGCCTGCGGTGGTTGCTGGAACGGCACGGCGGCAGCGGCCCGACCAGCACGGCGCAGGGGGTGGGCAACCTGGTGCACGCCGCCGCGATGCTCGCCGAGGACGCCAGCGCCGACCGGGGTGCGCTGCTCGACTACGTGGCCGCCCGGTTCGACGCCATCGAGCTGGCGGCCCGGTGGATGGCCGGGCCAGAACGGGACCGCGCCGAGGCGATGGTGGACAAGCTGCTGCGCTGGCTGGCCACCAACCCGCGTCGGTTGCTCGCCATCGAGCACGAGTTCGCGGTCCGCCTGGACGATCCGAACCGTCCCGTCGACCTGATCGGCCGGGTCGACCGACTGGAGGTCGACGAGGCCGGCCGGCTTGTGGTGATCGACCTGAAGACCGGCAAGTCCACGGCGGTCACCGGCAGCGAGCTGGCCGAGCATCCGCAGCTCGGCGCGTACCAGGCGGCGGTGGAGGCGGGGGCGTTCGCCGAGTTCGGCGAGGAGTCCGGCGGTGCGGCGTTGGTGCAGCTCGGCACCTCCGCGAAGGATGCCCGGGAACAGAACCAGCCGGCGGCAGGGGAGGGCCCGGCGGCCGGCTGGGCGACCGCGCTGGTCCGGCGGACCGCCGATACGATGGCAGCCGCCACGTTCGCCGCGGTGGCCAACTCGAAGTGCCGGGTCTGCCCGGTCCGCACCAGCTGCCCGGTCTCCGGGCAGGGGCGTCAGGTCGTCGAGCCGCCGACCGTCCGGCGCACCAGTGAGGGTGAGGAGTGAGAAGGCACAGTGAGCCAGCCCACCCTGTTCGGCGCGGGTCCCACGCCGACGCCCCGGCTGGCGGACTCCGGCCCCCGGTACACGCCCGTGGAGCTGGCCAAGCTGCTGCGGTTGCCGGCGCCCACCCGGGAGCAGGCCGCGATCATCGCCGCCCCGGTGCAGCCGCTGCTGGTGGTCGCGGGAGCCGGGTCGGGCAAGACCGAGACGATGGCCGCCCGGGTGGTCTGGCTGGTGGCCAACTCGTACGTGCGCCCGGAGCAGATCCTCGGGCTGACCTTCACCCGTAAGGCGGCCGGCGAGTTGGCCCACCGGGTCCGTACCCGGCTCGACCAGCTGATCCGCCGACTCGGCCGGCAGGGTCGGGACCCGCTGGACGACCCGCTCGCCGGTGAGCCCACAGTTTCCACGTACCACTCCTACGCGGGGCGGATCGTCACCGAGCACGGGCTGCGGTCCGGCTACGAGCCGTCGACCCGGCTGCTCACCGAGGCGTCCCGCTGGCAGCTGGTCGACCTGCTGGTACGCAACTACGACGGCGACATGTCCGAGGTGGACCGGATGCCGAGCACCATCACCGACGCGGTGCTGGCACTCGCCGGTGAGCTGGACGAGCACCTGGTCGCGCCGGACCAGCTGGCGGCCTGGACCGGCCGGTTCTTCGCCGAGGTGCAGTCCCGGCCGGGTCGGGTGTACGCCGACGTGCGCAAGGCGCTCACCCTCCAGCAGACCCGGCTGCGCCTGCTGCCGCTGGTGCGGGCGTATGCCCGGCGCAAGGAGGACTTCGAGGCGATGGACTTCGCCGACCAGCTCGCGCGGGCGGCCCGGGTGGCCCGCGATCACCCGGGGGTCGGCGAGATCGAGCGGGACCGCTTCCGGGCGGTGCTGCTCGACGAGTACCAGGACACCAGCCACGCCCAGGTGGTGCTGCTCAACGCCCTGTTCGGTGGTGGGCACCCGGTGACCGCGGTGGGCGACCCGTGCCAGTCGATCTACGGCTGGCGGGGTGCCAGCGCCGGCACCCTGGACCGGTTCCCCACCGAGTTCGCCCGCGCCGACGGTGAGCCCGCCCCGGCACTGGGCCTCACCACGAGCTGGCGCAACCGTCCGGAGATCCTCCGGGTGGCGAACGCGCTGTCGACTCCGTTGCGGGCGGCCGGCGCCCGGGTGCCGGAGCTGCGCTCGGCGCTGACCGTCCGGGACCCGATCCCGCACCGCAGCCCCGGCGGTGCGGCCGGCGGCACCGTGCACTGCGCGCTGCTGCCCACGTACGCCGACGAGGCGGACTGGATCGCCGGCAGTGTGCTGGCCGCCTGGCGTGGGGCGGCCCGGATGCCCGGCGCGGCCCCCGAGCACATCCCGGTGGCGCAGCGCCCGACCACCGCCGTGCTGGTCCGGGTCCGCAGTCAGATTCCGGCGATCGAGTCGGCGCTGCGCGAGCGCGGCCTCCCGGTGGAGGTGGTGGGGCTCGGCGGCCTGTTGGACACCCCCGAGGTACGCGACGTGGTCTGCACGCTGCGCGTGCTGGCCGACCCGACCGACGGGGCGGCGCTGCTGCGGTTGCTCACCGGCGCCCGTTGGCGGATCGGCCCGCGTGACCTGGTGGCGTTGCACCGGCGGGCCCGAGCCATCGCCAACGCCCGCCGTCAGGTGGCCGCCGACGAGGCCGCGGAGATCAGCCCCGACCTGCTGGACGAGGCGACCCTGGTGGAGGCGTTGGCCGATCTCGGCCCGGCACAGGCGTACTCGGCGGAGGGTTTCGCGCGGCTGCGCGCGTACGGCACGGAGTTGGCGCTGTTGCGTTACCGCCTGGACCAGGCGCTGCCGGACCTGATCGCGGACATCGAGCGGACGATCGGCCTGGACGTGGAGGTCGCGGTGCGGGCCGGCCGTGACGGCGCCGGCGACGCCGGCCTGGCCCGGGGTCACCTGGACGCCCTCGGCGACGTGGCGGCCCGCTTCAGCGGGGAGACGCCGGGCGCGACGCTGTCCGGGTTCCTGTCCTACCTGGCCGCCGCCGAGGACGAGGAGCGCGGTCTGGCGCCGGGCGAGGTCGAGGTGGTGGAGGGCGCGGTGCAGGTGGTCACCGCGCACGCCGCCAAGGGCCTGGAGTGGGACGTGGTGTCGGTGGCCGGACTGTGCCGGGCGTCGTGGCCGGGGCCGGTCCGTAACTCCGATCACTGGTTGGGCGGGCTGGGGGTGCTGCCGTTCCCGCTGCGGGGCGACGCCGACGGGTTGCCCGAGTTGGCGCTCGACGAGGCCGGCGACCAGCGGGCCGTGGCGCGGGCGGTGAACGACTTCACCGACGCCTGGCGGGCACACGACGAGCGGGAGGAACGCCGGCTGACGTACGTGGCGGTCACCCGGCCGCGCCGACTGCTGCTCTGCTCCGGCTACTGGTGGGGCGAGGGCACGAAGCGGCCGCGCGGTCCGTCGGTCTTCCTGCGTGAGGTGTACGACGCCTGCCTCGACGGCGGGCCGGGGCACCTGGTCGACGCGTGGGCGCCGGAGCCCACCCCGGACGCCACCAACCCCACGGCCGAGGTGGTGCTCCGCGCGGAGTGGCCGGCAGATCCACTGGGCGGCCGTCGACCGGCGTTGGCCGAGGCGGCTGGGCTGGTGCGCCGCCTGATGACCGACGGCCCGAGCGCGGCACTCCCCGGGCCGGTCGGGCCGGTGCTTCCCGGGCCGGCCGCGCCGGAGGTCGAGGCGGTCGGGCCGGCCGCGCCGGAGGTGGATCCGGAGGTGGCGCGCTGGCAGCGCGAGGCGGATCTGTTGCTGGCCGAGCGGGCCGAGCTGACCCGGCTCTCCGGTGCCGTCGAGGTGGCCCTGCCCGGGCAGCTGAGTGTCACCCAGCTGGTGGCGTTGCGGCGCGACCCGGCGGCGCTGGCCCGTACGCTGCGCCGCCCGGTGCCGGCCGAGCCCAACCCGTACGCCCGCCGAGGCACCGCCTTCCACGCCTGGCTGGAGCAGCGTTTCGGCGCTGACCGCCTCCTGGACCTGGACGAGTTGCCCGGTGCGGCCGACGCGGATGCCGCGCCCGACGAGGCGCTTGTCGAGCTTCAGGAGCGGTTCCTGGCCAGCGAGTGGGCCGACCGGTCACCGGTGGAGGTGGAGGTGCCCTTCGCCACGGTGATCGGCGGCGTCGTGGTGCGGGGGCGGATGGACGCGGTGTTCGCCCGGCCGGGTGGTCGGTTCGACGTGGTCGACTGGAAGACCGGCGCGCAGCCCGTCGGGCCGGCGGCGGAGGTGGCCGCGGTGCAGTTGGCCGTGTACCGGTTGGCCTGGGCGGAGCTGGCCGGCGTGCCGGTGGACCGGGTGGGCGCGGCGTTCCACTACGTCCGGCACGGGGTGACGGTTCGGCCCGCCGACCTGCTGGATGTGACGGGGCTCACGGCCATGATCGCCCAGTTGCCCGAAGATTCTGCCCAAGGTTGACCGCTCACGGGAAAACCATGATACGTTGGCCGGGTTGCAGTTTTGGTTACCAGAGACTCTGTGTGCGCCTGGCGGGATTGTGGCCCCAGGCGCTCTTTGTTGTGTCCGGAGTTCTCCGGGCGGGGCGACCAGAAGCGACAGGCGATTCGCGCATCCCCGCGCGGAGCGCTCCTCTTCGGGCACGCAACACGTGCGTGTCCGACGTTCCGTCAAGGAGACGAAACACATGGCTATTGGCACCGTGAAGTGGTTCAACGCTGACAAGGGCTTCGGCTTCATCACCCCGGACGGCGGCGGCGCTGACGTCTTCGCCCACTTCTCGGCGATCCAGTCCTCCGGCTACCGGAGCCTGGACGAGAACCAGCGGGTCGAGTTCGAGGTGACCCAGGGCCAGAAGGGCCCGCAGGCGGAGAACATCCGCCCGCTCTGATCCTCGGATCGGTCAGCATTACCTGTCGCGCCCTCCGGGTGTGACGGTGACGGGACCGGCCCGCCTCGCCGCCGCCTGCACACGCGGGCGGCGGCCCGGCGGCGGGCCGGCCCGTACTCCAATCGGTTCGTGCTTGTGAGTCCCGGCTGCCCTGTGCCGCCGGTGACAGCGCCGACGTCGGCGCCCTCCCTCGACACGTGCCGCGTCGAGGAAGGCTTCCGCATGACCACAGTTATTCCTTCGTTCGCTCATACCGGTCTGGCGCCGGCGCTGCTCACCGCGCTGACCGCGCAGGGCATCACCGAGCCGTTCCCGATCCAGACGGCGACGCTGCCCGACTCGCTCGCCGGCCGGGACGTGCTGGGCCGTGGTCGCACCGGCTCCGGCAAGACCCTCGCCTTCGGGCTTCCGCTGCTGTCGCGCACCGCCGGCCGTAAGGCCCGCCCGGGTCGCCCGCTGGCCCTGGTGCTGGTGCCGACCCGTGAGTTGGCGCAGCAGGTCACCACCGCACTGTCCCCGTACGCCCGCGCTGTCGGGCTGCGCTGCGCCACAGTCGTCGGCGGGTTGTCGCTGCAACGGCAGGCGGACGCTCTGCGGGCCGGCGCCGAGGTGGTTGTCGCCACCCCCGGCCGGCTGCACGACCTGATCAACCGGGGCGACGCCCGGCTGGACCAGGTCGAGATCACCGTGCTGGACGAGGCCGACCAGATGGCCGACATGGGCTTCCTGCCGCAGGTCACCAAGCTGCTGGAGCAGGTCGCGCCGCAGGGGCAGCGGATGCTCTTCTCCGCCACCCTGGACGGCGGCGTGGACCGGCTGGTCCGCCGCTTCCTGAGCAAGCCGGTCACCCACTCGGTCGACCCGGGCACCGCCACTGTCACCGCCATGACCCACCACGTGCTGCACGTCGACGCCGTGGACAAGCCCGACGCCCTGACCCGGATCGCCGCCCGTGAGGGCCGCACCATCCTGTTCATGGGCACCAAGCACCGCGCCGACCGGCTCGCCCGGCAGTTGCTCTCCAAGGGTGTACGCGCGGCCGCGCTGCACGGTGGCAAGTCCCAGCCGCAGCGCACCCGCATCCTGGAGCAGTTCCGCAACGGCCAGGTGACCGCTCTGGTGGCCACCGACGTGGCGGCCCGGGGCATCCACGTCGACGGCCTGGACATGGTGGTCAACGTGGACCCGCCGACCGAGGCGAAGGATTACCTGCACCGGGGCGGCCGGACCGCTCGGGCCGGTGAGTCCGGTTCCGTGGTCACCCTGGTCCTGCCCGAGCAGCGTCGGGACGTGTCGCGGCTGATGGCGGTTGCCGGCATCCGACCCGAGTCGGTCCAGGTGCGCCCTGGTGACGGGTCGTTGGCCCGGGTGACCGGTGCGCGTGAGCCGTCGGGTGTGCCGGTGACCATCGTCGCTCCGCCGGCGCCCGCTGGCCGGGTCCGCACCGGTGGCGCAACGGTCGCCGACGGCGCCGCCCGTCCAGCCCACCGCGCGTCGGGTCGGTCACGTCGTCCGCGCCGCCCGCGTACCGTCTGATCTTTTGCGCTTCGACCGACCCGCCCCGCTTCGGCGTGGCGGGTCGGTCTGTTTGTCTGCGCTGCGTGGTGCGGCGGCAGACGCACGCGGGGCCGGGCCGGATGCGGGCGACGCGACCGACACCTCCGGACTGCCTTTGCTCTGCACCCGCATAGGCACCGGTCACGGACCGTAGCCGTCGCATCCGCGGGTGCAGAGCAAAGGCGGCGAGCGGGGGTTCGCGCTCCTCCTGGCCCGCGCCACACCGCTCATTCGGTTGGCCGACCATGCCGCTCGATCGGTCGGCCGGCCACAACGCTCAGTCGGTAATCAGCCTCGGCTGGGTCGGCTGGCCGATTGTGCCCCGGCTGTCCGTCGTCGAAGCTGGCCAGCGGGGGACGTCGGGCCGGGGGGCCCGACGCGGGAGGGGTGGCCATGGCGGGCGAAGTCGGCTCGGGCGCACTGCGCGAGCTGATCCTGGTGGTCGCGGTCGCGCTCGCCGGTCTGTTGCTCGCCATGGTTGCGGCCTTCGCGCCCTGGCACGCCACCCTGGCGGGCACCGCTCCCGCCGGTCTGGTGGAGCTGCACAGCCCCAACGACCCGAGCACCGGCCCGGTGGTCGCACACGTGGGCTGAGCGGTGACCGGCCGACCGGTGCCGGCGGAGGGGCAGGCCCGGTCAGGATCGGCACGAGATGTGGTCGGGCCGGCGGGGCGCCGACCCGACCACGTCGCCTCCGGCGCTCAGGTGGTGGGGGCGTGGTCCGTCGAGTGGCGGGTGAGCAGGTTGGCCAGGGTGGTGCTGTCGACCACAGTGGCGATCGCCCCGTGCACCGCCAGCCAGACGTCGGTCAACCCCGCGGCCACTCCGTGGTAGCCGGCGCGCTCGGCCGGCAGGCCGCGCACAGTGGTGAGCGAACCGCCGACCGCGCGCAACACGTCCCCGACGGTGATCTCGTCGGCTGGGCGGGTCAACTCGTACCCGCCGTCAGCGCCACGATGACTGTGCAGCAGACCCGCTCGGCGCAGATCGAGCAGGATGCCCTGGAGGAAGCTGAGCGGGATGTCCTGCACCTCGGCGAGGCTGGCCGCCTTGACCAGCTCGCCGCCGCCACCGGCGGCGACGGCGAGCATCGCCCGGAGCGCATAGTCGCTGCGCGCGGAGACGTACACCGTTCAGTTGCCCGCCTGGTCGAGCACGCCCCAGCGGCGCCGGATCGCCTTGTCCGCCGCGCCGAAGGCGGCGTCCACGCCGAGACCGAGCACCAGGATGACGATCATGGTGGAGAGCAGCCAGGGTGCGTCGGACAGCTCGCGAGAGTAGGTCAGTTGGGCACCGAGCGAGGTCTGCGAGATGCCGACCACGATCAACTCGCCGGCCATCAGGCTGCGCCAGGAGAACGCCCAGCCCTGCTTCAGACCGGCGACGATCGCCGGCAGGGCGGCCGGTGCGATGACGTACCGGTAGAGGTTGAGCCCACGGGCACCCAGGTTGCGACCGGCGCGCAACAGCAGCGGCGGCACATAGTCCACGCCGGAGATCACCCCGTTGGCGATGGACGGTGCGGCACCGAGCACCACCACGAAGAAGATCGCTTTCTCGCTCAGCTCGAACAGCAGGATGGCCAGCGGGAACCAGGCGATCGACGGCATGGTCTGCAACGCCGTGATCATCGAGCCGATGGCCGCCCGGAGCACCTTGGACCGGGCGACCGCGAGGCCCAGCAGCAGGCCGACGGCGACCGAGAAGACGTACCCGACGGCGGCCCGGCGCAACGTGGTGGCCAGGCCCTCCCAGAGCTGTGGGCCCTGGGCCTGGGTGACCAGCTCACGGCCGACCTCCAGCGGGCCGGGCAGCGAGTACGGCGGCTTCCAGCCCGACCAGACCACGAGCTGCCAGGCCAGGATGGCGATGGCCAGCGCCGCCAACTTGGGCCAGGTGGCGGCCCAGAAGCGGGCACCCCGGGAGACCTCCTTGTCCCGGCCGGCGATATCCAGCGCGTCCAGGCCGGAGATCTGCGCGTCGGTACGCGCCGAGTCGGTGAGGGTGTCACTGGCCATGGCGGCCCACCTCCGTACGGAGCCGCTCGGTGACCTCGGCGGCGATGGCGGCGACCTCGGGGGAGTCGATCCGCCGTGGGCGGGGGATGTCCACCTCGGCGGAGTAGATGATCCGGCCGGGGCGGCTGGAGAGCAGGATGATCCGGTCGGCCAGTCGGGCGGCCTCGCGGACGTTGTGCGTCACGAAGAGCACCGAGAGCTGGCGTTCGGACCAGATCCGTTCCAGCTCGTCGTGCAGGATGTCCCGGGTCATCGCGTCCAGTGCGCCGAACGGCTCGTCCATCAGCAGCACCGGGGTGTCCAGGGCCAGCGTGCGGGCCAGTGCGACCCGCTGGCGCATTCCGCCGGACAGCTCGTGCGGGCGCTTGCGGCCGAAGTCGCCCAGGTGCACAGTGCGCAGCAGCTCGGCCACCCGCTCGCGGCGTTCGGCCCGGGGCATCCCGCGTAGTTTGAGCGGCACCTCCACGTTGCCCTCGACGGTCAGCCAGGGAAACAGCGCCGGTTCCTGGAACATCAGCCCCGGGTTGGCGTCGCCGGCCAACCCGATCTGCCCGCCGCTGGGCCGGTCCAGCCCGGCGACCAGGTTGAGCAGAGTGCTCTTGCCGCAGCCGGACGCGCCGACCAGACAGACGAACTCGCCGGGCGCGACGTCCAGCGACACACCGTCGAGGGCCAGGACGGCGTTCGCGCCACGTCCGTACACCTTGGTCACGCCGGAGAGCGCGACAGCGGTGGTCGCGCTCTGCGGCGTCGTCGTGGTCGACGTCATGGCTGGACGACCTCGGGCTTGCCGGCCGCCTTGAGGGCCTTGTTGAGGTACGTCAGGTCGTACAGGCCCTTGAGGTCGACCGGGTCGGTCAGCTTGACCTCGACGGCGTGGTCGAGGCCCGCCTTCAGGGACGTGGGGATCGGGTCGTTGGTGAACTCCAACGTCGGCCACGCCTGCTTGATCAGCTTCAGGTCCAGCGGCTTGCCGGTGATCTGGCCGATCGCGTCGGAGATGGCCTGCTGGGCCTCCTCGGGCTTGCTGTTGACGAACTCGTTGGCGGCCACCTGGCCGTCGACCAGCTTCTGCACCACGTCCGGGTGTGCCTTGAGAAACTTCGTGCTGACCAGCAGGTTGGTGATGACGAACTTCTTGTCCGGCCACAGGTCGCGCTCGTCGACGAGCACCTTGCCGCCGGCGTTGACCAGGCGGGAGACGAACGGCTCGGGCACCCAGGCGCCGTCGATCGCGCCGCTGTTGAACGTCTCGACAGTCTGGGCGTTCTCCTGGGGCACGATCTTGACGTCGCCGCCACCCTCCTTGGTGGTGGTCAGACCCTGCTGCTTGAGCCAGTAGCGGACCGCCACGTCCTGGGTGTTGCCCAGCTGCGGGGTGGCGATCTTCTTGCCCTTCAGGTCCTGCGCGCCGGTGATGCCGGGCTTGACGACCAGGGCCACGCCGCCGGAGGCCGCGCCGGAGATGACACGGACGGCTTCGCCCTTGGACTTGGAGAAGGCGTTGACCGTCGGGTTCGGACCGATGTAGGTGGCGTCCAACGCGCCGGAGAAGATGGCCTCGATGGCGGCCGGGCCGGCGTTGAAGGTCTTCGGGTCGAGCTTGACGTCGGCGCCGAGCTTCTCGGCGAAGATGCCCTTCTGCACGCCGACGACCGCCGGCGCGTGGGTGATGTTGGGGAAGTAGCCGAGGCGCAGCGTCACCGGGCCACCGGAGGCGCCACCGGAGCCATCGCTGTCGTCTCCGCACGCGGCGGCGCTGCCCACGGTCGCCGCCCCGAGGGCGGCAAGGGTGGCCAGGGTGACCAACCGGCGCAAGGGGAGCCGTCTCATCGTCCATCCAATCCGCAGTATTCCTACTTAGTTGGTAGGAAGACTGGGCCAGGGCGGGGCCAGCGTCAAGGCTCATCCACATGCCGGGAAGGTGCGTCTCAGTCATGTCGGCATTTCCTACTGATTAGCTAGGGTAGGCGGGTGACCCGATCGATGACCTTCCACTGGTTCCTGCCCACCTCCGGAGACGGCGACCAGGTCGGTGCCGCCACCGTCACCGCGGGCGCCGCCCGGCACGACCGGGCCGCCACAGTGGCCTACCTGACCGAGGTCGGCCGGGCCGCCGAGACGCACGGCTTCTCCGCCGTCCTCACGCCGGTGGGCGCCGGCTGCCCCGACCCGTGGATCGTCTGCGCGGCGGTCGCCCAGCACACCGAGCGACTGGGCATGCTCGTCGCGGTCCGGGCCGGTTTCGCGCTGCCCACCCTGATCGCCCAGCAGGCCGAGGCGTTCCAGGCCGTCTCCGGTGGCCGGCTGTCGCTCAACATCGTGACCGGCGGCGACCCGACCGAGCAGCGGGCGTACGGCGACTTCCTCGGGCACGACGACCGCTACGCGCGTACCGGCGAGTTCATCGAGGTGCTCCGCCGCGCCTGGGCCGGACGGCCCTTCGACTACGCCGGGAGGCACTACCGGGTCGACGGCGGCGGCCTGGCCACCCCGCTCGCCCCGGCGCCGCCCGTCTACTTCGGCGGCGCCTCCCCGGCCGCCGAGACGGTGGCCGCCCGCCAGGCCGACGTGTACCTGATGTGGGGCGAACCGCCGACGTCGATCGCGGCCCGGGTCGCCCGGGTGCGGGCACTCGCCGCCGAACAGGGCCGCACCCTGCGCACGGGCCTGCGGCTGCACGTCATCGCCCGGTCCACCAGCGCCGAGGCGTGGGCGGAGGCGGACCGGCTGCTGGCCGGGATGAGCCCGGAGCGGATCGCCGCCGCCCAGGCCAGGTTCCGGCGGATGGACTCCGTCGGACAGGCCCGGATGACCGCGCTCAACGCCGGCCGCACCGACGGGCTCACCGTCGCACCGAACCTCTGGGCCGGCGTCGGCCTGGTCCGCGAGGGCGCCGGCACCGCGCTGGTGGGCAGCTACGCCGAGGTCGCGGCCCGGATCGACGAGTACGCGGCGCTCGGCGTCGACGAGTTCGTCCTCTCCGGCTGGCCGCACCGGGAGGAGGCCGAGCGGGTCGGCGCCGAGGTGCTGCCCCTCGTCGCAGCCCCGGTGGCGGCGGCTCCGTGGAGGTCGCGGGTGGCGGGGGTGCCGACACGCTAGGGTCGACTCCGTGGCTGCCCGGAGATCCAGAATTCCTGCGACGAAGTATCCGGTCGAGCGGTTCACCCTCGACAACGGCCTGCGGGTGGTGCTCACCCCTGATCGCAGCGCCCCGGTGATCGGGGTGGCGGTGCTCTACGACGTCGGCATCCGCTCGGAGCCGGAGGGACGCACCGGCTTCGCCCACCTCTTCGAGCACCTGATGTTCCAGGGCTCGGAAAATCTGGAGAAGCTGGCCCACTTCCGGCACGTGCAGGGGGCGGGTGGCACGTTCAACGGCTCCACCCACCTGGACTACACCGACTACTTCGAGACGCTGCCGAGCAACGCCCTGGAACGCGCGCTGTTCCTGGAGGCGGATCGGATGCGCGGCCCCCGCCTGACCGAGGAGAACCTGCGTAACCAGGTCGACGTGGTCAAGGAGGAGATCCGGGTCAACGTCCTCAACCGGCCGTACGGCAGTTTCCCCTGGCTGACCCTGCCGCCGGTCATGTTCGACACCTTCCCGAACGCGCACGACGGCTACGGCTCCTTCGACGATCTGGAGTCGGCGACGGTCGCCGACGCAGCGGACTTCTTCCGCCGCTACTACGCCAGCGGCAACGCCGTGCTGGCCGTCAGCGGCGACATCGACGTGGCGGAGGCGACCACGCTCGTCACCCGGCACTTCGGCGACGTGCCGGCCCGCCCGGCACCGCTTCGGCCCGACTTCACCGAGCCCGACCTGACCGCCGAGCGGCGCACCTCGTACACCGATGCCCTGGCGCCGCTGCCGGCGGTCGCCGGGGCCTGGCGGGTGCCCGACCCGGTCACCGACTTCGCCGGCTACCTGCCCTACGTGGTGCTGGCCGAGGTGCTCACCGACGGTGACGCGTCGCGGCTGGTCGAGCGGCTGGTGCAGCGTGACCCCACGGTGACCAGCCTCGGTGGATACCTCGGTTTCATGGGTGACCCGTTCGACGTCCGCGACCCCACCGCGTTGCTGTTGCAGGCGCACCTGCCGCCCGGGGGAGATGTGGACAAGGTGCTGCGCACCATCGACGAGGAGTTGGACCGGCTGGCCACCGACGGGCTGACCGACGGTGAGCTGGCCCGCACCCAGGCGCGGATGGCGACCCACCTGCTGCGCGACACCGACGCGGTACTCGGTCGGGCGCTGCGCATGGCCGTGTTCGAGCAGCAACGCGGTGAGCCGGGCCTGCTCAACGAGTTGCCCCGGCTGGTCGGCGAGGTCACCGAGGAGCAGGTCCGGGCCGCCGCGGCCACAGTGCGCCCGGAGCGCCGCGCCGCGATCGAGGTCATTGCCGGAGGCGCCCGATGACTACCACCACCGCTCCCGCCGGGCCGCGTACGCTGCCGCCGCTCGGGCCCACCCGCAAGCTCAAGGTGCCCAAGCAGGCCGAACGCACGCTGCCCAACGGCCTCACCGTGATCGCCGTACGCCGGCCCGCCGTGCCGCTCGTCGAGCTGCGGCTCTGGGTGCCGTTCGGCCGGGTCCACCTGGCCCGCGGCGCGATGCTGTCGCAGACCATGCTGTCCGGCACCGAGTCGATGACGAGCGTGCAGATCGCCGCCGAGTTGCAGAAGGTGGGCGGCGGGCTCTCCGCGGGCGTCGACCCGGACCGGCTGATGCTCTCCGGTGCCGGCCTGGTCACCGGCCTGGACCGGATGCTGGAGCTGTTGGCCGAGGTGCTGACCGGCGCCAGCTACCCCGGTGACGAGGTGGCCACCGAACGGGACCGACTCGTCGACCGGATCCAGGTGGCGCAGAGTCAACCGTCGCACCTGGCCCGGGAGGCACTGCTGAAGCGGGTCTACGGGCGGCACCCGTACGCGACGCAGACCCCGGAGCCCGACCAGATCCGTGCCGTCCGACCGGCGGCGCTGCGCAGCCTGCACGCCCAGCGGGTGCACCCGGCCGGGGCGCAGTTGGTGGTGGTCGGCGACGTGCAGCCGGAGAGGGCCCTGGACGCGGCCGAGCGGGCGCTCGGCGGCTGGGCCGGCGCCGGGCGCACCGCCGAGCTGCCGGCGATCCCGCCGCTGGAGCCGGGGCCGCTGCTGCTCGTCGACCGGCCGGGCTCGGTGCAGTCGTCGTTGCGGATCGCGCTTCCGGCGGTGTCCCGCACCGATCCGGACCACGCCCCGCTGCAACTGGCCAACCTGATCTTCGGTGGCTACTTCTCCTCCCGCTGGGTGGAGAACATCCGCGAGGACAAGGGCTACACGTACGGCCCGCACTCGGGCATCGAGCACTCCGTGGCCGGTTCGGTGCTCGTCGCCGCCGCCGACGTGGCCACCGAGGTCACCGGTCCGGCGTTGCTGGAGACGACGTACGAGCTGGGTCGGTTGGCGTCGCTGCCGCCGAAGCCCGAGGAGTTGGAGCAGGCCCGTCAGTACGCCCTGGGCACCCTCCAGCTCGGCATGTCCACCCAGGCCGGGTTGGCGGCGTTGACCAGCGCGTACGCGGGCAACGGGCTGCGTCTGGACTTCCTCGCCGAATACGCCGCGAGGCTGGCGAACGCGAGCATCGACGACGTCGCACGGGTGGCGGCCCGTTACCTGGCGCCGGCTCGGGCGGCGATCGTGGTGCTCGGTGACGCCGAGCGGGTCACCCCGGGGCTGGCCGCGCTGACCACGATCAACACCGAGCCGGCAGCGTGAGCGCGCGTAGCGGAGCGCTGGCGTGAGTGGGGAGGCGGCGCCACCGTTGGCCCGGTCCACACTGGATCGGGCGGCCCATCGCCGGGGTGACCCGCAGTGGTTGACCGAGGCGTGGCTGCGCGCCCGGGTGCTGCTGCTCGACTCGTCCGACGATGGTCGGACGCTGGCCCGCGCCGACACGTCACCTCCGGCGCTTGTGCTGTTCTCCTCGGCCGACGTGCCCACCGGCTCCGAGTCGACGGCGATGTTCCTCGGCGTCGAGCCGGACGGGGTGCCGGTCTTCGCGGTCGACGCGCCGCTGCCGCAATTGCCGGGGACTCGGACGGTCGACCTGCGCGAGGTGGGTCACCTGCTCGCCGACCGGGAGGCCGGCATCTTCACGACCGCGTTGGCGCTCGTCAACTGGCACACCCGGCACTGTTACTCGACGAGCACCGGGGCGCCGACCGCCATGGACGAGGCCGGTTGGTCCCGGGTGGACCGCAGCGGTGGGCGGATCTGGCCGCGTACCGATCCGGCGATGATCGTGCTGGTGCACGACGGCGTGGACGGTCCGGACGGGCGCTGCCTGCTCGGCAACAACGCCGGTTGGGCGGGCACCCCGGATGGGCGGCGTTACTCGTGTCTGGCCGGCTATGTCGAGCCGGGCGAGTCGGCGGAGGCGGCCGTGCTGCGCGAGGTCCGCGAGGAGGTGGGCGTCGGGGTCGACCGCATCGGGTACGTGGGCAGCCAGGCCTGGCCGTTCCCGGGCTCGCTGATGCTGGGCTTCCTGGCCACCGCGAACCCGGCCGATCCGGTGCGGGTCGACCCGTCGGAGATCGCGTACGCGCGGTGGTTCTCCCGCCGGGAGATCGGGGCGGCGCTGGCCGGCGAGACCGTCGACGTGGGCGACGGTGCCCGGCTGATCCTGCCACCACCGTCGTCGATCGCGTTGTTTCTCATCCACCGTTGGCTGGACGGTTGGGTGGACGGCGACCGGTGAGCACGGTCCCGGCCCGTGGCCGCCGTTGCCGCGGTGGTCACAGGCCGGGAACACGGGCCGTCGTGGTCGGCGGGTGCGAGTAACGCGGCGGGGGAGCCGGTCCGACCACGACGGACGTCCGGGGTGGTGTCAGGTGCCGGGGCGGCCCGGTCTGCTGCGGAAGGCGGGCCGGGGCTCGCTCAGCGGCAGGACCTTGACCCGTTGCTTGCCGGCGCGGACCGCGCCGACCGTGGCCAGGGCGCGGGCCAGCAGAAGTGCGGCGTCCCGGTCATCGGCATGCACGATCTGCCGTCGCGGCTCGGGCGCTGTCGTCTCGTCGCGGAGCAGGTGACCGTCCACCCAGGCGGCGGCGATGTCCCCGTCGGCGACGGAGCGGATGTCGGTGCGAACGATCAGGAACCGCATGAGGGTCTCCGGATGAACCGCGACGGATGAGCCAGTGTGGAAGTTCCACGTACTCGACGGCCATGTTACGCCGCGTGGTCGTCCCAGCAACGCAAACTCGCCTATCGGTCTTGAGCCTCGTCCGATCATCCGATGCCTGCTCAGCGGGCCTGCTCGCACAACGGGACGGGGCCGCCGGCAGGATGCCGACGGCCCCGTCCCGGTCACCGGGTCAGTTCAGATCGAACTGGCCACCCTTCGCTCCGGCGATGAAGCCGAGCCAGCCGGCCCGATTGAACAGCAGCACCGGGCCGCCTCGGTCCTTGCTGTCGCGCAGCGCGACAGCGGACGGGCCGGTGCCCAGTGGGGCGACCTCCACGCAGTTGGAGGTCTGGCTGCGTGTGCTGGTACGCCACGGGGCGTCCGCCAACGAGCGGACGGAGGCGGACGGCGTCGTGCGGATGTCGTTCATGACTCTGCTCCTGGTGTGAACCGATCCGATGGGACGAGTGGTGCCGCACGTCCCGACGGATGGGCCCCCGTGGATCACCGGTCCGTCAGCCGCCCCGAGTCACGGCGGCGTTGGGTCGGCGCCGTTGCCGGCCCGAACGCCACTGTGGATGGGGGCACCGCCTCGGTCAGCCGTCCCGTCGACTCGATCAGCCAGGAGAGGGTTTCCGACGCGGTAAGTGCCGCCGTGCATAGCCACTCGAACACCACTTTATAGCTATTTAGTGTGATTGCCTCGGTCGACATGACGTCGGTGAACCCCCCTTCGATGGCCAATGTCTCCGGATCGAGCGGATCGGCGAACCGGTAGACGGAGAACGCGGTCGGCGGAAGGTAGAAATTGCCGACCGGTGTGTCCCGGAGCAGCACATGCAGCGTCACGTTGGGCAGTAGGGCCAGCTCGCAGAGCTGGACCAGTTGCTCGTGCAGCACCTCGGGTGGCCCGGCCCGGTTGCCGAGGGCCGCCTCCTCCAGGACCGCTGTGTAGCGCGGCGCGTGCGGCTCCCGGGTCAGTAGCAACTGGCGGGCCATCCGCGCCTGCACCTCGGTCTCGGGTTCGTCACCGGGCTCCGGTTCACCGGCGCCCGCGCCGACCTCGCGGGCCGAGACGATGCGGACCTTGGCGTACCCCGGGGTCTGCAACAGGCCCGGCACCAACACCGGGTTGTACTCGCAGATCTCCGCGCAGCCGGCCTCCAGCTCGGCCCAGCTACGCTGCTGCTGAGTCATCACCGGGAAATTCTTCAACCAGCCCCGCATGTCGCCGGCCTCGCCGGTTATCCCGAGTAGCTCCGCGTGCAGCCCCTCGTCGGCTCCGTACAGAGCCAGCAGGACGCCGACGTCCTGCGGGTCCGGCCGGCTGCGGCCGTTTTCCAGGCGGGAGAGCTTGGACGCGGACGCCCAACCGATCCGCTCGATGACCTGATCGCCGGTGAGGCCCGCAGCCTCGCGCAGGCGGCGCAGTTCTAGGCCCAACCGTCGTCGACGCATGATCGGGCTGGGTGCGGCAGGAGGCACAGTGTCCTCTTTCCCGTCGACCGCCGCAGACGCGACGGTAACTGTATGAAATTCGCCCCCCACGGCCAGTATGGACGGCGCGACCGGCGTCGGAGGTTCCGGCGGGGGCGTGTCTTGCGAAAAATGGACCACGGGAACGCCGGATGACGACGGACCTGCGGTCGCAGTCCCGTCGACCACGCCCACCCCGGGCATGCCATCCCCGCCGGAGGGACCCATGCGCACCGTCCTGCGCCGACCCGACTTCCGCCTGCTCTTCGGTGGCCTGCTGGCCAGCATGACCGCCGAGTCGATCCTGCTGCTCGCGCTGGCCATCTGGGTCAAGGATCTGACCGGCTCCAACGGGCTCGCCGGCGGCACGATCTTCGCCGTCGTCGCCCCGATGACGTTGGCACCGGTGATCGGCTGGTTCGTCGACCGCCACCCACGCCGGCCGTTCTTCGTCGCCGCCAACGTGGTCACCGCGGCGCTGCTCACCCCGCTGTTCACCGTCGCGGACGCCGGTGACGTCTGGATCGTCTACCTGGTGGCTGCCCTGTACGGACTGTCGTCCATCACGCTCGGCGCGGCGCTCAGCGGGCTCATCCGGGAGTTGGTGCCGGTCGAGCTGCTGGCGGAGGCGAACGGCGCGTTGCAGACAGTGCGTCAGGGCATGCGGCTGGTCGGTCCGCTGGCCGGCGCGGCGCTCTACGCGGCACTCGGCGGGTGGGCGCTGGCCGGGGTCGGCATGGTCGGATTTCTGACTGCGGCGGCCGTGGTGACCGCGTTACCCACCCCGCACCAGGTGCCCCCGGCCCCGCGACTGCGCTGGCCGGCCGAGTTGGGCGCCGGTCTGCGGCATCTGGCCGGCGAGGCGGCCCTGCGTCGGGCCCTGCTCGGCTACGGGCTCGGGTCGCTGGTGATGGGCTTCAGCGAGTCGCTCATCTTCGCCTACGTGGACCAGGGGCTGCACCGGGACGCCGCCTTCGTGGGTGTGCTGGTCACCGTGCAGGGCGTGGGCGGGCTGCTCGGCGGGCTCTGCTCACCGACGCTGGTCCGCCGGCTCGGAGAGGTCGGCACACTGGCCGCCGGAGTCGCCTTCTTCTCCCCGGCCGCGCTCGTGCTCGCGTACCCTGATCTGCGGCTGGCGTTCGTGGCGGTGTTGCTGGCCGGCGTCTCCCTGCCCCTGACGATGGTGGGGCTGCACACGCTGATCCAGCGTCGGACCCCGCCGACGCTCGTCGGCCGGGTCGCCGCCGCCACCCAGGCGGTGGTCAGCGGGCCGCAGGCGTTCTCCATCGGGGCGGGCGCGCTGCTCGTCGGCTTCCTGGACTACCGGGTGCTGTTCGCGCTTGTCGGGATGGCCACCCTGGCGGCCGGCACCTACCTCTGGCGGGGCCGGCACCTGAGCGCGCCGCCCGGCACCCGCCCGCCACCGCCGCCGACCCGTCCGACCCTGCCGAGGGTCCCGGCGCCCCGGCAGCCGGCCGAGGACGCCGAGCGGCCGGTGGCGACCGGCACGCACCGGCCACCGCCCCGGTGACGGATACCGGACACGACGAGCGGTTGCCCCGGCCGGGGCGACCGCTCGTCGAGAGTGCTCCGGCCGGTCAGGCGTCGAAGAGGAGGCATCAACCCCTGCTCCTCGCCGACGTGCCGGAGGCCCCTCGGCGTGACAGGCGTTATCAGTGTTCTATCGCTATAGAGCGGAACTCCCGCCATGCGGCAGATGCCTCGATCAAACGGCGTGTCCAGTTGTCCGGGCTGACTCCGCCGATTTCCGCCCACATGCGGGCGGAAGCGTCGGCGAAGGCATTGATCCCCTGACTCGGCGCGACCTGCCAGGCAGTCACGCGTGCCGCCCACCGTTCTGCGGATCTGGGCGTATGTCCGGCGGCGATCAGCCAGATGACCCAGTAGGCGGCGTCCAGCCAAGGGGCACCCCGGGTTGCCCATCCCCAGTCCACGATGCGAGCGCCACCCGTGTTGACTATGACGTTGCCGTTATTCAGATCGGTGTGGAGGAACGCCTCGCCGGTGAAGTAGCTAAGCGTGCTTGCGTCCGCGTGGGACTGGAGCCTCTGTTCTGCCCGGCGCAGAGGAATTTCGGGACACTCGACTTGCCCAATCCTCGCTATCAACTCTGCAACGCGTGGAAGGTCGGGGGAGCCGGGAGCGTAGTTGGCCTGGTGGCCCTCCAGAGCCTCGAACACGAGAACGTCCCAACCCGCTTCAACGACGCGCGCATGCAGTGCTGGGGCGACGGAGCCCACGTACGGAGCGACCTCTGCTTCCCTTGCCTGCGTCCATACCCAGCGGTGATCGACTGGCAGAGCCTTCACGAAGAACGTGCCCTGCGGGCATGCCAGCTTGACGGCCAGCGCATTGTTCAAGCCCTCGGCAACTGGGGTTGCTGCTTCGTAGGGGCCTGTCGTGTCCTCGACTGCGAGCCGTACGGCTTGGGGTAGGTCGGTGTAGGAGATTCGGTTGATGGACAACGATGGTCCTCTGCACGAGGCCCCGGAGCGCCGCGCCATGGCACGTCAGCACTCCGGGGCAGCGGTTGGCTACGTCAGTTGTACGGGTTGTCGTCGCCGCAGCCGCGCTCGTTGCCGGTGATGAGGGCGTCGACCTGGGTGATGACGACCCCGGCGGGCTCCTGCTTGCTGGTTGGTTGCTTGCCGGTGCTCGCCGCCCGTGAGGGGCGGCTGGTGATCTCGACAGCCGTGACGGTCATGACCTCTCCTTGTCTCCGTGCTGGCAGTAGTGACTGAGTGGTGCCTTCGCCTCCTGGTACACGCGCGCCATGGGTCGGCATACCCGGCAGGTGGACGACAGCTTGCATCCGCTGCACCCGCCCGTGCGAAGCATCTGGGCGTCTGCGATCGCGGGCAGGCGCAACAGCCCTTCCGGGCCTTCGGTGATCAAGTTGATGGGGCTGTCCCGGCCGACCTTGCACATCGTCGTGAACCCGAGCGGGTCGACGTGGAAGGAAGTGTGCCCCGCCGGACAGCCCTGGAAGACATCGCTCTTACCGATCAGGCTGGGTACCTGTGATTCCAGAGTCGAGCCCTTACCCGTGTAGGTAGGGGAGATCGAGGCGTACTCCTTGAACGGCAGGCCGAGGTCACGGACGAGGGCTCGCATCTCGTCGAGTTCCTCAACGTTGTGCTTCGTGACGATCAACGCGACCCCAAGGGGCAGGCCTGCGTCAGCCGCAGCCTGTAAGCCCCGGTAAGCGCTCTTGAACGCGCCCCGCGTCTGTGTCAGGGCATCGGCAGTCTCAGGACTCGCCCCGTACACGGAGACGGTGATCTTGTGCGGCGGGTGCCTGTGGAAGGCGTCGAGCAGTTCCTCACGGTGGAGCCGGGAACCGTTGGTCAGGATCTCCATCATCATCCCGGCGGCGTGGGCATGCTCGTACGCAGGCACGAAGTCCTGGTCGATGAGCGGTTCTCCGCCGGTGATCTCGAACCAGATCACGCCCATGTCGCGGAGCATGTCGAGCAGGCGCAGCTTCTCGGGCAGGGGTAGCCCGGCGAACGGCCGCTGTTCCAGGTAGCAGTGTTCGCAAGAGAAGTTGCAACCCTTGTTGATCTCCCATGAGGCCCGGCTGTAGGTCACGGGCGAGACCGATGGTGGCCGCACCACCAACACCTCGTTGATGGGCTGGCCGGTCAGCTCGACCTGCCAGGCTTGGCGTGCGGCAATCCCGAACCAGGCCGGCACGACACCACCGCCGTCTGAGATGTCGGCAAGTTCGGCGTAGTTGGCGGAGGGAAGCTGCATGGCCTCTTGCCGGCCAGCGCGCACGGCGATGAACAGGTCTTCCTGAGGGCTGACGATCACCTGGTACATCCGATCCTCCTTGTCTCGAACCAAGACAGCCGGTGGACGCTCTCTCTTCTCCGTCACGACCGGCATCCGTTTCGGGAGGACCGTGCCCGCCTCCCAGGCGGCAACGACGGCCTTGACGGCTTCTTCCTGGTCGTATCGGCCGAGGGGATGGCCGCCCGTGCCGGGTCGCCTCACGTAGGCGTTCCAGCGGTTGTCGACGCTGGCGTGAATCCAGCCGATGTAGTCGCCCTCGCGTTCTATCGAGTAGCCGCCCATGACGCTCACTGTCAGGGTGACGCCGGGCAGGAACTCACGCTTCGCGGGTGGGATGCGACGTTCCACTGTTCACCTCCCGGCATCGGATGCAGTCCATGGTCTCGCCGCAGGTCGGGCACCATTGGACCTTGACTTTGAAGGCCACTAGTCCGGCCAGGAACCCCAGCCCGAGAGCCGCAAGCACCGCTGCCGCCACCACCCTCCGCTCCCTCCACGGTTAGGATTTCTGACACACCGAGCGTCACTCAGTGATTACGCGGGTGGAAGGACTTGGCTGTCTCCAACCCGCTCCAAGCAAGCGCGAGGCTGGGCTATGGGTGATCTAGGGCGGACACTGAGAGAGGCCCGTGAACAGGCGGGCCTCTCGTTGTCGGGCATGGCGAAGCGCACCGGCTACAGCCGGGGCTACATCGGCAACGTGGAGACAGGCGTCAGGGCGGTTACCCCAGACGTCATCAAGAAGTACGAGAGCGTCCTGGGAGAGGACTTGAAGCGGCGGCAACTCCTGCTCGGCACCATCTCGGCTCTGGCAGCAGGTGCGGCACCCGATACGGCTTCCTCCATCGCCAACGACATCAACGGTGGCCGTACGGGGATGCTGACGGGTGTCCAGACCACTCACGCCACGGACCGGGCGGTGGCCTCCCTGGTGGCCAGGAACGCCCCGTCGATCGCTTCGTTGGCCAAGTGGTGCAGGTCGGGCAAGGCGGTACTGCGGGTGAACTCAGCCGGCATCTTGGCCAAGGTTGGCTCTCCGGTGATCGACAACGAGGCGATCTCGGTTCTTCGGGCTGATGCCGAAGTTCGTGAGCTGTACCTGACGGCGGTCCTCCACCGCGTCCTCGGACTCGACTGGAACGTCTCAGCCGACCTCGCCGCAGCCCCGGAGCCGTTCAGCACGGACCAGCTAATGCTTCTGCAAGCCGAGCTGTCCAACCCCCACGACAGCGGGGCGCGCTACTGCTCGGTCCTTCTGCTGACCCGCAACCAGCGTTCAGAGCCGGAGGTCACCGCAGCCCTGCTGTCAGCGCTCAGGTCGGAGGCCAGCCGCGAGAATCTGCGGGCCATCGGTGCGGCGCTGGCGGGCGTCAACCCTCTCAAGATTTAGGAGTCCTGTTGTCTACGCATGTCGTGCAGGTCGATAAGGATCAAGAAGTCCTCCAGGTGCTCCAAGAGGAAGTCGATCAGCTCAACCTCGGCAACGCCGTCATCACTCTGATCGGGGCGGTCAACGAGGCCGAGGTTTCGGTCATGGCCAAGGACAACGAGAGCATCGACTACCTCCGTCGCTACTCTCAGCCGATGGAGTTGTCGGGAACCGGAGAAGTCACGGACGGCAAGGTCCACCTGCACGTCACCCTGGCGGGCGAGGACATCACGGCAGCCGGTCACCTTCACCGCGCCGTAGTCGGGGGCTTCTTCGTTCGGGCTTATCTGACTCCGGTTAGCGCGTAGCGAACTCTCCTGTCTGCCCTGTTCACCTACGCAGAAGCCCCGGCTCGCCACCGGGGCTCCTGCTACTACTAGGCCGCGTACACAGCAGTCGAGCGTTCGATCAGCTACCGACGCCGGCCTCCGCTAGAGCGCTCTTGACCTGCACGATCGAGGGGTTGGTCATCACGATCTCGTCGCCCCCACTGGGGGGAACTATGCGAATCGTGGGCACCGTCTGGTTGCCGCCGTTGACGCTCATCACGAACTCCGCGGCCTTCGGGTCCTGCTCGATGTCGACCACCTCGTACCCGATGCCCTCCCGGTCGAGCTGCGACTTCAGCCGGTGGCAGTAGCCGCACCAGGGGGTGGAATACATCGTCAGCATCCTCGGATCCTCCAACTCCTCCGGCCGCGGCTTGCGGATCAAGCCGAGGCTGTTCGCTGCAACGCTGGGAGGAGCTGGGATGATTCCTGGTTGTGGTGGTTCACTCAGCGTCGGAACAGGTGCTCGCCGGGCTCGACCCGGAGCAGCGCTCCGCGGTGACCGCACCCGCCGGACCGGTCTGCATCCTTGCCGGCGCCGGCACCGGCAAGACCAGGGCGATCACCTCCCGGATCGCCCATCGGGCGCTCTCCGGCGAGATCTCCCCCCGGCACGTGCTCGCTGTCACCTTCACCGCCCGCGCCGCCGCCGAGATGCGACACCGTCTCACTCTGCTCGGGGCGCAAGGTGTCCAGGCGCGGACGTTCCACGCGGCCGCGCTGCGCCAGGTGCGGTACTTCGCGCCCCGGCTGCTGGCCGGCCGCGCCATGCCCGAGCTGCTGGACAGCAAGGTGCGGCTGGTCACCCTCGCTGCGGCCCGGGTCGGCCTGCGCACCGACCGGGCCGCCGCGCGCGACCTGGCCGGCGAGATCGAGTGGGCCAAGTCGTCGCTCGTCGAGCCGACGGACTACGTGGTGGCCGCTGCCCGCGCCCTGCGCGACACACCGCACGAGCCGGCGAAGGTGGCCGACGTGTTCACCGCGTACGAGCAGCTCAAACGCTCGAACGGCGTGATCGACTTCGAGGACATGCTGCGCGCCGCGGTGTGGGGCATCGAGGAGCACCCGGACGTCGGCGAGCAGATCCGCGGCCAGTACCGGCACTTCGTGGTCGACGAGTACCAGGACGTCAACCCCCTCCAGCAGCGGTTGCTCGAAGCCTGGCTGGCCGGCCGCAACGACCTGACAGTGGTCGGTGACGCCAGCCAGACGATCTACTCGTTCACCGGGGCGACCTCGGCGTACCTTGTCGACTTCCCGCGCCGGCACCGGGGCGCCACGGTGGTCCGGCTGGTCCGCGACTACCGCTCCACCCCGCAGGTGGTCGGGCTGGCCAACGCGGTGATCGCCCAGGCCCGGGGCACCGAGGCGCGACTGCGGCTGGAGCTGAGCGGGCAGCGCCCACCCGGCCCCGAGCCGGACCTGCGGATCTTCACCGACGAGCCGGCCGAGGCGAACGCGGTGGCGGCGCGCTGCCGGTCGCTCATCGACGCGGGCACGCCGGCGAAGGAGATCGCCGTGCTGTTCCGGGTCAACGCCCAGTCCGAGGCGTACGAGAAGGCGCTCACCGAGGTCGGCGTCCCGTACGTCGTGCAGGGCGCGGAGCGCTTCTTCGAACGGACCGAGGTGCGCCAGGCGATGGTCGCGCTACGTGCCGCGACCCGCTCGGTCCCCGGGGAGACGCCGCTACCGGCCGCCGTCGTGGAGGCGCTCACCGCCGTCGGCTGGGCCCCGGACGCGCCCCCGGCCGGTGGCGCCGCCCGCGAGCGCTGGGAGGCGCTGTCCGCGCTGGTCCAGCTCTCCGAGGAGTACGCGGCCACCCCCGAGGTGGTGCCGATCGGCGAGGCCGCCTCGGTGGAGCGCCCGGTCACCCTCACCGACTTCACCGAGGAGCTGGCCCGCCGGGCCGCCCAGCAGCACGTACCGACAGTGGACGGGGTGACCCTCGCCTCACTGCACTCGGCCAAGGGGTTGGAGTGGGACGCCGTCTTCCTGGTCGGTCTGGCCGAGGGCACCCTGCCGACCACGTACGCCAAGACCGTGGAGCAGGTCGAGGAGGAGCGCCGGCTGCTGTACGTCGGCATCACCCGCGCCCGGCAGTGGCTGTGGCTGTCGTACGCCGCCGCGCGTTCGCCGGGCGGACGAGCCCGGCGGCCGTCGCGGTTCCTGCCTCAACTGGACCGCTCCGGCGGCACCGAGCGGGCGACCGGCGCCGGCCCGGCCCGCCGCCCCGAACGGCGGCGCACCCAGATCGTCTCCTGCCGGATCTGCGGCGCCACCCTGCTCGCCGGCCCGGACCGCAAGCTCGGCCGCTGCCCCACCTGCCCCTCCGACATCGACGATGAGCTGCACGAACGACTGCGCGAGTGGCGGCAGCGGGTGGCCGGGGCGCAGAAGGTCCCGGCGTACGTGGTCTTCACCGACGCGACACTTGTCGCGTTGGCCGAGCGGCGGCCCGGCCGGCCCGAGGAGTTGATCGCCATCGCCGGTATCGGCCCCCGCAAGCTGGGTCTCTACGGGGAGTCGGTGCTGGCGTTGGTCGATGGCGCGGGTGTCGACGACGTCTGCCCAGAGAAAACTTTCGAAATCGAGTCGTAAATTCGTTTGCCCTCGCCCCGGCGCGAGGAATAGCCTCAGGACACACCACGCGAGCGGCGCCATTCCGGCTGCTCACGGGGGTTGGTCCAGTCGATTCTGAGGAACGTGAGGGAGGTGGCACCCGTGAAGATCTTCACCTATGAGCGTCTGACGGCGATGCCGTCTGTCTGCGCTCCGCTGTCGGCTGTCCGGGTGGCCCTTGCGGCCGCACGACCGTCGGTTCCGCAGGTGCACCAGGTTCAGGCCGAGCTGATCCTGGCCGTCGCACCAACCGGAGTCGATGGGACCAGTGGCTTCACGGGCATGGACATCCAGGGCGTCAAGAAGCGCACCAATGTCCGCGGCGTTCCACCTCGAGGTAGACCTGTCTGACCATCAGACACCGGCTCACCTCGAGGCCGCGGAACCCGCTTACCGGGATCCGCGGCCTCAGTTTTTTGCCCCGCCGAAGTACGTCGGAATGCGATCCACGAGATCGATGTGAGAGAGAGGTGACCGGGAGATGAGTCTGGCGTTGGCCCCCCTCGACGTGAGTGTCGAGACGGAGGCGAACCTGCCCTGCCGGAAGTTCGACCCCGACCTGTGGTTCTCCGACTCGCCTGCCGAGCTCGAGCTGGCCAAGTCGCTCTGCGGGGACTGCCCGCTGCGCGTCGAGTGCCTGGCCGGGGCGGTGGAGCGGGCGGAGCCGTGGGGCGTCTGGGGCGGCGAGATCTTCGAGCGTGGCGCGGTTGTCCCGCGTAAGCGGCCCCGTGGCCGTCCGCGTAAGGAGGACGTCGCCCGTGACGCCGAGCTTCGGGTCGAGGCCGAGGCACGCCTGGCGGCCAGTGGGCTGTCCGAGGTGCGTGGCGCGGTCCGGCTGGCAGCCTGACATGTTCCCGACCCGTACCAACTACGCCGGTGTCACACCGGCAGTGAGCGAGAAGACGATGTTCAACCTTCCGAGTGGAGCCTTCGAGATGCAACTACTCCACGAAGCGTTGTCCCGGGCTCGAATGCGCCGGCCTCAGGCCGGTCGTACCACCACGAGCACTGAGGCAACCCGTTCCGCCCGTACCGTCGCCATGAGCAGCCGCAACCAGACGGCTCGCGACCTGGGCGTTCTCTAGATTCACCACGCGCAGAAGGGCGGGTGCCACCGGCACCCGCCCTTCGTCACGTCCTCAGCCTGGTGTGCTCACGCCACCGGGGCGAAACCGGGCAGCCAGCGTTCCAGGATGCCGCGGTACGGGGCCTTCGCCTCCAACTGGCAGAGCACCCCGATCGACCCGAGCGTCACCCGGTGGATCAGCAGGTACGACGGCGGCAGGTTGAGCTGCCTGCTCAGCTGGTACGTGGGGGAGCGGGGGCTGGCGAGTCGACCCGCCTCGCCCCGCAGCCAGGCCCGGGTGAACCGGAACCCGTCCGCCGCGATGGGCTCCAGCATCGGGCGGATGAAGTCGAGCACCCCCTCGGCGTCGATCTCCTCCGCCGAGCCGATGAACCCCTCCGACCGCAGCCCGGCGACCACCTCGTCGGCGTCGCCCCGCAGGGCCAGCGCGGCGATGCGACCGATCGGCTCCGGTGTGCCCTCCGGCATCCGGGCCACCGCACCGAAATCGATCACCCCGAGCCGGCCGTCGGGCAGCAGCCGGAAGTTTCCCGGGTGCGGGTCGGCGTGCAGCAGCCCCGCCCGCTGCGGCGCGGAGAGGTGCAGGGTGGCCATCAACCGGCCCGCCTCGTCGCGCTCCTCCTCGGTGCCCTCGCGGATGATGTCGGCCAGCGGGGTGCCCGTCACCCACTCGGTGACAAGCACCCGGGGCGCCGCGTTGACCACCTTCGGGATGTAGATCTCCGGGTCGTCGGCGTACGCCTCGGCGAAGGCACGCTGCGACTCGGCCTCCAGCTCGTAGTCCAACTCCTCGGTGATGCGTTCGCGCAGCTCGACCAGGAGCGGCTTGACGTCCAGGCCGGGCTGGATGGCCCGGAACATCCCGCCCAGGCGGGAGAGCTGCTTGAGGTCGGAGAGCAGCGCCTCGCCGGCACCCGGATACTGGATCTTGACGGCCACGTCCCGGCCGTTCGGTGCGCCCGACTCGTCGACCCCCGGCTCCCGCCACCGTGCCCGGTGCACCTGGCCGATGCTGGCGGCGGCGGCCGGGGTGTCGTTGAACTCGACGAACAGGTCCCGCCAGTCGGGGCCGAGCTGCTCGGCCAGCACCTTGTGCACGCTGGCCACCGGCAGCGGTGGCGCCGCCTCCTGGAGCTTGGTGAGCGCCTGGCGGTAGGGCGCGGCGATCTCCTCCGGCAACGCGGCCTCGAAGACCGACAGCGCCTGGCCGAACTTCATGGCCCCGCCCTTGAGCTGCCCCAACACGCTGAACAGTTGCTCGGCGGTGCGCTGCTGGATCTCCGCGGAGATCACGTCGGAGGCGAGCCCGGTGACGCGCTTTCCCATGCCGAGAACGGTCCGGCCGGCGAAGCCGAGCGGCAGGGCGGCGAGCTTGGCGGTGCGGGACACGGCGCGGCGCGGGATGTCGGTCACTCGGTCATTGTTACCGACCGGAGGGCCCCGCTGCTGCTCTGCGGCCGGGCTGGTGCGGACACTCGCCCCCGCGAGCACGCACAGGCCGGGTGTGGCGGCCAGCCCCGACGACGGAAACGGCCCGCACCAGTGATCTCCATCGCCCCTCCCAACGTCTCCGGCTGCCCGCCGTCGAGCTGTGCCAGTGCCTCGGCGAGCGCGTACCCGATGGCCGCGAACAGCGTCCCGGTCGCGCCGGCGGTCACCGGGTCGGCGGCGGCGATCTGGGCGGCGAGCCGCGGCCAGTCCGGGTCGCGGTCCGCCCGGTGCAGTTCGACGCAGTGCAGGCAGGGGCCGGCGGGTGGGCAGACCAACGGCCCGATGACCGGTACGCCCTCGCGCAGGGTGACCAGCAGGTGCGGCTGCCGACGGTGGGCGAGACCGGCGGCGAGCAGCGCGGGTGGCCGGTCCGTGCCGAGTTGGATCACCAGGTCCGCCCGTCCGCCCCGGATCGGCTGGGTGCCCGTACCCGGCGCGACGCGGTCGACCGCGGCCCGCACCGCCGGTGCCAGCGGCTGGCCCAGCTCGGCGGCGGGGATGCCGGTCCCGACCAGGTCGACGGCGCGCACCGGGCCGGTGAGAAGCGGCACCACCTGCCCGACGCCGGATTGGGCCAACGCCACAGTCAGCGGCCCGCCGAGCGCCCCGGCGCCGTTGAGCACGACTCGGGCGGCCCGTCGTCGGCGCAGCACCTGGGCGGGGGTGCCGGGCAGGCGAGCGGCGGCCAGGGCAAGCGCGCCGGCCTCCGCGGTGAGCCGGGCGCGGACCGGGCCGGCCAGGTCACGGGGGAGCAGGCTGTGCGCGGGCACCAGCAGGCCGGCCGTACGCAGGGCGTCGAGCAGGGTGCGCGCGTCGTCGACGGTGACCTGGGCGGTGGCCGCCTGAGCCAGCACGGCCCGCTCGCTGTGGGTGCCGTCGAGCAGGTCGAGCAGGTGGGCGGCGCGGGGATTGGCCAGCTCCAGCAGCACCGCCAGCCCGGGGCCGACGCCGAGTTGGAGGGTGTGCCGGTCCCGCCAGAGGCGGTGGAGGCCGGGCAGCAGCGTGGGACGCGGCAGTACGGTGCGACTCATGGTCACGAATTGTGATCACACGTTCGCGTTGGGTCGACGGTTGTCCACAGGCGCGCGAGCCCCTGTCCAGCGTTGTCCACAGGGTTCGCCGAGTTATCCACAGCCTGCCGACGAGGCTGTCGGTCACCCGACAGGGTCGCTCGCAACCCGCCGACCTGCGAGACGCCACGGGGGCGGGGGGGGGGGGCGGCCCCCCCCCCCCCCCCCCCCCCCCCGGGCGAGCGCGGCAGAGGACACGGATGGGGGGGCGGGATTTGAGGAAACAACAAAAA